>JAMONA010000044.1 GCA_027066795.1 Candidatus Kaiserbacteria bacterium | reverse complement strand
TCTATTATACTGCCGTCTGCCTTGCGAGCGCCATTACACTCAGGGAATTTATTACAGCTCATAAACTTACCACCTTTAGATAGTTTGTATACCATGTCGGCTTGGCATTGTGGACACTTAAATTCTGCTGGAGCGTCGCCCATGTTTGTGACCTTAGGTATATCAGCCTTACTTCCTATATCTTTAGTAAATGGTGTATAGAAGTCCTCTAACGTCTTGGTGTACTCTCTTGTTCCATCTGCTATTTCATCTAGTTCGTCTTCAAGCTCTGCTGTAAAGGTATCTGATATATATTTACTAAAGTGCTTCTCAAGAAATGAGCTTACTACATCACCAGTGTCGGTGGGTAGTAGTGTCTTGCCTTGCTTGTCTACATAGCCTCTGTCATTGAGGGTCTTCATGATGCTAGCGTAAGTAGATGGGCGCCCTATACCCCTCTTTTCTAATTCTTTAATTAAGCCAGCCTCTGTATATCTATTAGGCGGTTGAGTCTGCTTACCCTCTGCTTCTATATTGCTTATATTTAGTTCGTCGCCCTTACTTACAGCTGGTACTTGAGTATCCTCACCTTTAGCTGCTGGGTCGGCCTTTAGCCAACCGTCAAATATCACACGACTACCTCGTACTGCAAAGTCTGGTATATCTTCATTGCTACCAATAACATTGGCTAAAATTTTAGCACGTTTTAGACGCGCATCTGCCATCTGGCTAGCTACAGTACGAGCCCAGATTAGTTGGTATAGCTTTTGTTGGTCTGCTGTTGTCCCGGCTGTCTTTTTACTCAGGTTACTTGGGCGTATAGCCTCGTGGGCTTCTTGTGCATTTTTGCTCCTACTCTTAAAGTCACGAGGTTGTACAAACTCTTTACCGTACTCACTATCAATAATAGATATGGCTTGCTCTTGAGCTTGCTTAGATAGACTAGGACTGTCTGTACGCATGTAGGTTATATACCCTTTTTCATAAAGCTTTTGCGCTATGCGCATAGTATTGCTAGGTGAATAGCCTAATCTCGTACTGGCTGTTTGTTGTAGTGTAGAGGTGGTAAAAGGGGCTTTTGGAGTACGTTTAGCCTCTGACTCTGTAACATTTATAACTACCCAATTTGACTCTGTGCCAACTTTTACGATTCTGTCTGCCTCTGTCTGAGTGTCTGGCTCAATAATGCAAGTCAGCTGAAATTGTTCAGGGTTTGCTGAGGCTTCGGCCGTAATAACCCAAAAATCGTCTGGTATAAATGCACGAATCTCTCGCTCTCTTTCCATTATTATACGAAGAGCAGGAGATTGTACACGCCCAGCAGAAAGCCCATAGCGCACCTTTTGCCATATTAGCCCAGAGAGGTCGTACCCTACGAGCCTGTCTAGAACACGCCTAGCTTCTTGCGCCTGTCTCATGTCTTGGTCTATCTTTCTTGGTTTACTGAAGGCCTCTTGCACGGCATCCTTAGTAATTTCTTGGTAGACGACTCTCTTAGGGTCCTTAAGCTCTAACAACTCGGCCAGGTGCCAGGCTATTGCCTCACCCTCACGGTCTGGGTCAGTTGCCAGTATTACTTCTTTAGCATCTTGGGCTAGGCTCTCTAGCTCAGCGATTACCTTGTGTTTGCCAGCACTAACCTCATAGTGAGGCTTGAAGCCAGCGGCAACGTCTATAGCTTTTTTGTTACTCTTAGGTAAGTCACGTACATGGCCTACTGACGCACGTACCATATACTCACTACCGAGATATTTTTCAATAGTCTTAGCCTTAGCAGGTGACTCTACTATCACCAGTGTTTTGCCTGTGGCGTTCTTTAATGCTGCTGTCATAAGTGCACAGGATTACACAAATGTAAATAAAAGCAAATATGCTATACTGCCTGAACCATGACAGACTACAGTAAGAGCAGTATTGATTTACATAAAAAATTTAAGGGCAAGTTTGAGATTAAAAGCTTGATGCCCGTTACCAATAATGAGGAGTTGGCGCTTGCCTACACTCCAGGAGTGGGTGCTGTATGTAGTGCTATAGAGAGTGGAGAAGTACAGAGTAACGAGGTTGTAACTAGCAAAAATACTGTAGCGATAATCACAGATGGCTCTGCAGTGTTGGGGTTAGGTAACATTGGGGCCGAGGCAGGTTTACCAGTGATGGAGGGCAAGGCCGTATTGCTTAAGGAGTTTGCTGGTATAGACTCATTCCCCATAGCACTTGCAACTCAAGATACTGAAGAGATAATACAAACAATTAAAAATATCGCCCCCACATTTGGAGCTATTAATCTTGAAGACATATCTGCCCCAAGGTGCTTTGAGATAGAGCGGCGACTTATGGAGGAGCTTGATATACCAGTCTTCCATGATGACCAACACGGCACAGCTATAGTGGTACTGGCAGGCCTTATTAATGCACTTAGTATAGTTGGCAAAAATAAGGAGGAGGTGAGTGTTGTGGTTAATGGTGCTGGAGCAGCTGGACACGCTGCGGTAGAGTTATTAAATGCCTATGGATTTAAGGTACTGACAGTTTTAGATAGTAAAGGAGTACTTAACGAAGGTAAAGTTTGTGGCACTGGCAATAAAGAGCACTTTTGTGAGGTTATAAAAAAGACATGTTCTAATGGTAATTCAACACGATGTGACTTGCCTTCACTAGTGGAGGCTCTTACTGGTGCAGATGTATTTATAGGTGTGTCTGCTCCTGACATACTCACCAAAGAGATGGTGAAAAGTATGAATAGTGATGCCATAATATTTGCTCTTGCAAACCCGGTGCCAGAGATAATGCCTAATGAGGCTAAGCTTGGTGGTGCAAGGATTGTGGCTACGGGTCGTAGTGATTTCCCCAACCAGATAAATAATGCACTGGTCTTCCCTGGACTTTTTAAAGGGCTATTCGCTAGTGGTGCTACTAAGGTTACAATGCAGATGAAGATGGCAATAGCCGAGGCGTTGGCCGGGCTGGTGCAAGAGCCAACAGAGGAGAAGATAATACCAAGCATGTTTGACGATGGAGTAGTAGATGCTGTAGCCTCAGCAGTACAAGCTAGCTAAGTAACTTTTTATAGTGTATAACTAGATTAGTTGTTTTTTTATAATTGTAATCATTTTTTGGAGGATTAAACTATGCTTTGGACTATTTTAATTATCTTTTTCATACTTATATACCACGTTATTGTATTTTATACTTGGTTTATAGTTATGAGGCATAAAATATATTGGGTTCAGGTTCGGTCTGGCAACGCAGAGTACGAGCCTCCATGGTCTATGCGAATAATGGGTGTACGAGTTAGCTCTATATCAGATAGAAAAATTCGTTTCCCGAAACTAGATTTCGATCCATCGGGACACAATGTTCATACAGGTATGTACTATGACCCACGCATTGGAGGGGCGTTAGTGTTCACTGCCAGGCAGTTGCTATAGTAGGTTAGATTACAACAAGTTGAGGACCAGTGCTTTATTGAACTGGTCCTTTTTGATTCATGATGCATATATGCTAGTATAAATGAGTGAAGAATGTGCGCATTATCGGCGGGAGTTCTAACCCGAAACTTGTGAGCGATGTCTCAAAACTTTTAAAGCGCAAACCTATCGGCAATGTATTTGAGTATTTTGCTAATACAGAGTTCCGTCCTAGGATACCAGAGAGCGTACGTAATAAAGATATTTTTGTATTGCAGTCTGGTGGTTATACAACAAAAGATGATTGTGAACGTAGAACGGCTAATGACTATGTAATGGAGACATATATACTCGCTAAGACATTGCGCCGCTCTGATGCTAAGACAGTGAACTTGATTGTGCCCTTCTTCCCGTATTCAAGAGAAGAGAAGAAAGATAATCCGAGAGGTGCCATAAGTGCACGTGATGTTGCAGACTTATTTGAACTTGCCAAGGTTGACAGAGTAATTACTTTTGACTTGCACGCTCCACAGATACAAGGTTTCTTTAATGTGCCATGTGATAATTTATACACAACGCATATTATTAAAAAATACCTAGACAAGCATGTGTTTGGTAAAGGCCTTTCCTATAAAGAGAAGTTTGTACTGGTCGCTCCAGATGAGGGTGCTCTTAAGCGTATAAAAGAGTTTGCAGGCCTATTTAAATTACCGTTTTTAGTACTTTCTAAAGAGCGTGATTATAGTAAGAAGAATACAGTAAGCAAGACAGTTCTAATAGGAGATAAAAAGTACCTAGAGGGCAGAACAGCAATAATAATAGACGACATGATAGATACTTTTGGCACAGTTAACAAGGCTACCGAGGTACTTAAGCGCAAGGGGGCAAAAGATCTTATCGTGTGTGCGACACACGGTATACTCTCAGGTCCTGCAATTGAGCTTATTAATAAAAACGATTTTATAAAAATGGTATTGGTGAGTGACTCTATACCTCAAACTGTACATAAAAAAATGTGTAAAAAGTTAAAGGTGTTTACGATAGCACCAGTAATCGCCGACATCGTGAAGAGGCTGACACAAGGCAATTCGATATCGCAGATGTTTGAGCGTAAGTAAGTATGATATACTCGGATTAATTAAGATTGTGCATATGTTCAATGACCCGCCTACAAAGTAATTGTGTATTAGGTAGGTAATTTTTATATCATGATTAAGCAAAAACAAAAAAGCACTAAGCAAAAGTTTACAAGAATAAAAGAGCAAGATAAGGCTTTGTATGAGTTGTTGCAAGATGAGCAACGACGACAGTCTGACTCCTTGGAGTTGATACCATCAGAGAACATTGTGAGCAAGGCAGTTTTAGAGGCTATGGGCTCTGTACTTACTAACAAGTATTCAGAGGGATATCCAGGAGCTAGATACTATGGAGGCAATGAAGTTATAGATAAAGTAGAGAATTTAGCCAGGGATAGGTTAAAGAAGCTATTTAATGTGCCATATGCAAATGTGCAACCATACTCTGGTTCTCAAGCAAATATGGCTGTATATATTGCCACTTGTGAGGCTGGAGACACTGTATTGGGTCAACACCTTTTCGATGGTGGGCACCTGACTCACGGGTGGAAGGCTAGTGCAACGGCTAAATTTTTTAATACAATACAATATCATGTTAAAGAAGATGGCTATATAGACTTAAAGGAGGTGGAGATGTTAGCAAAAAAACACAAGCCAAAGCTTATATGGGTAGGAGCGACTGCATATGTACGTGAGTTTCCATTTAAAGAATTAGGAGAGATTGCGGACAAGACGGGGGCATATTTAGTTGCAGATATTGCACACATAGCAGGGCTTATAGTTGCTGGTGTCCACAAGAGCCCAGAGAAGTTTGTAGATATTATTACAAGCACAACACATAAGACATTACGTGGACCAAGAGGTGGAATAATGATGGTTACCAAAAAAGGATTAAAAAAAGATAAAGACCTCAGTCTAAAGTTAGACAGAGCAATAATGCCTGGTAGCCAGGGAGGGCCACACAACCATACTACTGCAGCAATGGCAGTAGCATTTGCTGAGGCAAGTAGGCCGGCCTTCAAGAAGTACGGCAAGCAGGTAGTAAAAAATGCAGATGCACTAGCCAAAGCTCTTATAAAAGGTGGTGCAGAACTGGTAAGTGACGGTACAGATAATCACTTGTTACTACTAAAGTGCGGTAAGGGTAGGGGGGCCATAGTAGAGACAGCCTTAGATATGGTTGGCCTAACTACTAACAAAAACACGATACCTAATGAACCGCAGAGCCCATTTTACCCAAGTGGAGTGCGCATGGGTACTCCTAGTGTAACTACCAGAGGTATGAAAGTAAAAGAGATGCAGCAGATAGCGCTATGGATTAATCGAGTGATGGATATAGTAAAGAGCGAGGAGTTGCCAGATGGTAATGTTGTTGAAAAACAAAAATATATAAAAAAGCTAACAAAAAAGCTAAAGAAAAATATAGAGATAGATAAAATACGCAACGCTGTAGAAAGGTTGTGCCGGGAGTATCCAGCACCAGATAACCTAGTTTAGCAATGTTCTAATTTGGGGATAATCTATTAGTGGTATATGTCCTTGATTGTTATAATTAACTGATGCAACAATACGAGAGCTCGCTTAAAAAATATATTACCGTACTAACACACGAGGGCGGCTCCGACTTGCACCTGTCTGCAGAGTCTAGACCAACTCTAAGAGTAGACGGTTCTCTTGTGCCAATGATGAATGAACAGATTCTAAAAGGAGATGACGTAAAAGGTTTTTTAGAAGTATTAACTAATAAAGAGCAACTTAATACATTTGCAGAGAAGCAAGAACTTGATTTTTCATATTCTCCTGCGGGTGGTGACAGGTTTCGATGTAATGCATTTTACCAGAGAGGTTTTGTAGGAATAGTAATGCGTCGTATACCTAAAGAGATTAGGACAATAGAAGAGTTGGAGTTGCCTGAAGTACTTGAGACATTTGCACACCGTAACCAAGGCTTTTTCTTAGTTGTTGGCCCGGTTGGGCAAGGTAAAACTACTACACTTACAGCACTTATAGACTTAATAAATAGAGAGAGAGCTGCCCATATACTTACCATAGAAGATCCTATAGAGTATGTACACGAGCCTAAGCAGTCACTTATAGACCAAAGAGAGGTGCACATAGATACAAGTAGTTTTTCTTCTGCGCTTAAGGGCGCCTTTAGGCAAGATATAGACGTGGTGTTAGTAGGAGAGATGCGTGGTCCAGAGACTATGGCTGCAGCAGTAACCGCTGCTGAGACTGGGCACTTAGTATTCTCTACCCTACATACAAATAATGCAGCTCAGACCATAGACCGTATTATAGATTCATTCCCAGCAGGACAACAAGACCAGATACGACTACAGTTATCAGCATCACTTGCTGGCATCTTTTCCCAAAGACTTATACCTCGTACCTCTGGTGGCATGGTGCCTGCTTTTGAACTATTGATATCTAATAAGGCGGTACAGAACCTAATAAGAGAGGGTCGTACACACGAACTCAACACGGTAATAGAGACTAACGCAGAATCAGGAATGATATCAATGGAGCGTTCACTTGCAGACCTGGTCTCTAGGGGTGAAATAACTCAGCAAAATGCTTACGAACACTCACTCAACCCAAAAGTTTTAGATAGGTTGATATAATATTTATATAATGTCAGTATTTGAGTACAAAGCAATTGATCAGACTGGAGCTACGCGCTCTGGTACTATAGATGCTGTAAGTCAAGACATAGCAATATCTTCTCTACAAAGGCGTGGGTTTACTATACAGTTTGTGCGCGCCCAAGGCGGTGGGTCATTGTTGAGTCAAAATATCACATTTTTTGAGAGAGTTAAGACAAAAGATGTAGTGATGCTATCAAGGCAGATAGCTACACTTTTTGAGGCACAAGTATCTGCATTACGTATATTTAGGCTCTTGGCAGCCGAAAGTGAGAGTATACCGCTGCGTAGACACCTTACAGACGTGGCTAATGATTTGCAAAGTGGTAGTAATATCAGTGATGCGTTGGCCAAGCACCCTAAAGTGTTCTCTAGGTTTTTTGTTAGTATGGTACGCACGGGAGAAGAGACAGGTAACTTAGACAAGACGTTTGAGTATCTAGCCGATTATATAGATAGGACCTACGAGGTTACAGCTAAAGCTAAGAATGCGCTTATATATCCAGCGTTTGTTATATTGACATTTATAGCGGTTATGGTCTTGATGCTTACTACTGTTATACCGCGTTTATCAGACATACTAACGGAGACGGGGCAAGAGATACCAATATATACAAAAATAGTACTTGGTATCAGCCACTTCCTCACTAATTATTTCATACTTGTAATAGCCGGCCTGGTTATTGGCGGTACATTTTTGTATAAGTATTACTCTTCACCTGAAGGGAGAGTTCGTTTGTCTGCATTACGTATGTCTATACCTTATGTAGGCACCTTATACCAAAAGCTTTTTCTGTCTAGACTTGCAGATAACCTGAGTACAATGCTTGGTAGTGGTATACAAATGGTGCGTGCAGTAGAGATAACGGCAGACGTAGTAGACGATGCTGTATTTGGTGAGGTACTAAGAAAGGCAGCCTTAGAGATACAGAGTGGACGTGCCGCTTCAGAGGTTTTTGCTAAGTATCCTGAGTTCCCAGGTATTATAGTTGCAATGATAAAAATTGGAGAGGAGACAGGTGAGCTGGGGGCTATCTTAGATACGATGGCTAAGTTTTATAGGAGAGAGGTCTCTAATGCGGTGGACACTCTAGTATCTATGATAGAGCCGTTGATGATAGTTACGCTGGCCATTGGGGTAGGTGTGTTGTTAGCGTCTGTACTTGTTCCTATATATAACATATCTGCCGGGCTATAGTTATACACAGGGAGGTTGTAAGCTGGCCGTATAGGTTATATAATGTATGTAATTATTAATTATAAATAAGTAAATTTAAGAATATGAAATTTAAGAATAGTCAGAAAGGTTTTACGCTCATCGAGCTTCTAGTTGTTATTGCCATCATAGGTATATTATCATCAGTAGTATTAGCATCTATGAACACTGCTCGTAAGAAGGCTCGTGACGCTCGTCGCCAGGCAGACCTTAAGAGCTTGCAGCTAGCGTTGGAATCATATTATGACACTAACAGTGCATACCCAGTTGCTGTAACAGAAGTTAATGTCTCAACATTAAGTGGTTTGACATCAGGAGGATATATCACTGCATTGCCAGATGACCCTTCATCAAGTGAGGATTATTGGTATGCTACAGCAGCAGGAGGATCTTCGTATTGTATGGGAGCTAAGTTAGAGGGTACTCCTCCTACTCCAGCTAATACTTGCCCAAGTGCAATATCAAGTGTATCAGGTACTGTAGGACACGTGCCTACATACATGGTAGGTCAGTAGTATCTATTAGTATAGGTAATTAAAAACCCGCCAAACGGCGGGTTTTTAATATGCAAATGCAATATGGTTATGCTTACATTGGTTTTATGGCATCTGCCATAAAGCTTTTCTCCCCGTCTCTTATAGAGAGCTTGCCTTTTATGAGTACACATTTATCGAGGGTAAGCCTTTCCTTGTAAGTGTCATATACCTCTGGAAAGACTACTACCTCAAAGCTATCGCTGTAGTCACTTATTTTTACGAATGCCATCTTCGCACCTTTTTTGGTTATTATTGTATGTATATTTTCTATAAGTCCTGCCGTGACGGTTGTTATGCCTGGTATACTATTATTTTTAATTGAATGTATATCTTTTCGGCCCTTTAACTTTTCCTTATGAGCATCTAGTGGGTGTCCAGATATATATAATCCTACTAACTCTTTTTCGTAACTAAGTTTATCTTCCAAGTCCATAGCAGGTGATTTTTTTAGTTCTATGTTACTATTAGATGACTCAGTTGCACCAAAGAGAGACCCTTGGTCTTCTGGTTTATTATGCTCTTCTTTATGATATTGCAGTATAGTCTCTAAGTTTGATAACAATGTGCCACGAGGTGCAAATTCATCTAGTGCGCCGCATTTTATTAGTGCGTCTATTGAGCGTTTATTAAAGTTGTTATCAGAGACCCTTTTTAGTAGTTCTGCTAAGTTTTTATATTTACCATTCTTTTTTCGTTCCTCTACTATACTATTGGCTATACCCTCACCGAAGTTTTTTATAGAGTTTAAACCAAAACGAATGGCAGGTACCTTGTGTCCTATAACCACAGAGAAAACGCCGAGACTATTATTTATGTCAGGCGGTAATATCTCTATACCCATATTGCGACACTCTGCCACGGTAGCAGATATACTTTCAGTGTCGCCAGAGTCTGCGGTTAGTAGAGCAGACATATACTCTAATGGGTAGTTGGCTTTCATGTATGCGGTCTTATAAGCCAGGCCACCATAACTAACAGCATGGGCTTTATTAAACCCATACGCAGCAAATGTCTCTATGCTTTCCCATAGTTTTACTTGAGCAGATTCCTCCATACCTCTCTCAATACAACCATCATGGAATTTCTTTTTTTGTTGTGCCATTATTTCTGGTATTTTTTTACCCATGGCTTTACGGAACATATCTGCTTCGAGCCAGCTATAGCCAGCCAGCTCCACGGCTATAAGCATTATGTCATCTTGGTACATCAATATACCGTAAGTAGGCTTTAGGTATTTTTCAAGGCGTGGGTCTACATACTTTACACTGCTAGGATCTCGTTTACCTGCAATATAGCCAGGTATGAACTCCATTGGTCCAGGCCGATAAAGTGCAACCATGGCATTTAGATCATGCACCTCTGTCGGCACAAGCTCCATTAACCACTTAGTCATACCGCTAGATGCCATTTGAAAGACTCCTATTGTATGCCCAGCTGCTAGCATCTCATAAGTTTTACTATTATCTAACGGCAGGTTGTTTACATCTACGCTTTTATTCTGTATTTTCTTAACCCTCTTTACTGCGTCGGCTAGTATACCCAAGTTCTTGAGTCCCAAGAAGTCAAACTTAAGTAAACCAGCCTCCTCTACACCATGCATGTCATACTGTGTTATAAGCTTGCCTTGCCCGTCAGCGCTCTTAGGGTCATATTGTACAGGTATATAGTCAGTAACCCTGCCTGTGTCTGAGATAACCACACCAGCAGCGTGTACTCCTACGTGACGGGCGTTGCCTTCTATCTGTTTAGCGTAATCTATTACCTCTCGTACTTCATGCATGCTTTTATATGAATCCTTCAGTTCTTTTTCTATTTCTATTGCACGGTCTATAGTCATAGGGAAGCCTTGTGCGCCGAATGGTATCATCTTGGCAATCTTGTCACCAATACCATACGGATATCCTAGTGCACGGTTTACGTCGCGTACTGCGGCGCGAGCAGCCATAGTACCAAAGGTGCCTATTTGTGCTACAGCATCTTTACCATATTTTTCTCTGGCGTAGTCTATCATTGCATCTCGCTTGTTATCTGGTATATCCATATCTACGTCTGGTGGAGATGGTCGTTCAGGATTAAGGAAGCGCTCAAATGGCAGGTTGTATATCAATGGGTTTATAGAAGTTATATCTATAAGATAAGAGACAAATGAGCCTGCCGCTGAGCCACGAGTATTTGTGAGTATGTCGGCACTCTCAGCCCACCGCATTAAGTCAGATACAACTAAGAAGTATGGGGAGTAACCCTTGTCTTTTATTATGCCAAGTTCGTATTCTATGCGCTTTTTATGCTCGTCATTTTCTTCTAGCCCTCTGCGCTTAAGTCCATTGTAGGTGTCCTCTCTAAGCATTTCGTCGTAGCTCTTGCCGTCTTCTTTAGGAAAGTTAGGGAAGCGCCAATCACCTAGACTGAGCTCTAGATTACACATATCTGCGACTGTGTTGGTGTTTTGTATTAGTTCAGGTGTTTCTTTAAACATCTTTTGCATTTGCTCAGTTGTCTTGAAAGAATAATCTTCCTCTCGTTCTATATCATCGTCTGTTAGTCTCCGGGCGTCGTGTATTTTATTTGCTAGAGCCCTTGCAACCTTGTCTTTTTGCTTGAGGTAATATATTTCTTGTGCAGCGAGCATTGTTATGCCAGCTTTATTTGCTACATCAGTCAGTTGGGCAATGAGCTTCTTGTGCCCTAAAAATTCGTCATGATGTGTTATCTCTATATATAAATCGTCGCCATATATCTTCTTGTAAGTCTGAGCTCTCTCTAGCGCCGTGGCCTGGTCTGCTACCAACAAGGCTTGGCCTACAGAGCTCGTTCGTGCGGGTAGTATGGCGACTAGGTCATCTTTGTGTTGCTTCAGCAAGGTCTCATCTACTCGTGGCTTGTTATGGTAGCCCTCAAGGTTAGCTTTAGTTACAAGTTGTATCATATTAAGATAACCTTCTTTATTTTTAGCCAAGAGTACGATTCGTGAGTGTGCATCATCTGTCCTATGCTCTTTATCGGTCATGCCGCGAGGTGCAACATATAGGTCTACACCAAGTATTGGCTTTATGTCGTTTTTTTTGCACTCTTTATAGAACTCTATTGCAGAGTACATATTACCATCCTCGGTAATTGCTAGCGCTGTATGGCCATCGGCCTTAGCGGCAGCTACAAGTTCTTTTATCTTGGGTAGGGCATTAAGTAGGGAGTAGTGCGAGTGTGTGTGTAGGTGGGTAAAAGGAGTGTTTTTTGACATTAAGCATAGTATAACATTTAGTAGTATAATTGCATGAATCATGAGCAGGTATAAACACACAATAGGCATAGATGAAGCTGGTAGAGGACCCATAGCTGGGCCTGTAGCCGTTGGTGCTTGCTCTATTATGGATGATGATATTAAAGATATAGAGACTGAGCTACTAAATAAGTTTATGAGGGGCAAATTAAAAGACTCCAAGAAGCTCAGTGAAAAAAAACGTATAGAGATATTTGCATGGATGCAAGTTAAACAAGAGGCGGGGGAGTTGGATTTTGCAGTAAGTATGGGTGCTGCTAAGACTATAGATGATAAAGGTATAGTACCAACTATCAGCAAGGCTATGTCTAAGGTTCTTACTATTCTAGCCAACGGGCAGGAGAGTGGTGTATTTATAAAATTAGATGGTGGTCTTAAAGCTCCTGAGGTTTTTGTAAATCAAAAGACTATAGTAAGAGGAGACGAAAGCGAAGTGACAATATCATTGGCAAGTATTGCTGCCAAAGTCACGAGAGATGAGTACATGAAAAAGCTTGGAGCTAAGTATAGTAATGATGGTATAGAATATGGTTTTGAACAACACAAGGGTTATGGTACTAGGGGGCATTATGAGGCAATAGATGAACATGGCTTATGTAAAGAGCATAGACTTAGCTTTTGTAAAAGCATTATAAAAGGCGCCAAATAATTGGCGCCTTTTATCTGCTTGGTGTGGAGATGGGGAGTAGTGAGCTCCCGTGCAAGTAAGGTCGTCAGGTTGAATTTACGAGGTGTAGTATGTTCTAAAAATTTAAACTATGTACCTATAGAACAAACAAAATAGTACAAAGTCGAGTCTTAAGTTTTAGTGTATATAGTCAGTCAAGCTACATACCTTAGCTCAATAGATGACGCTGGTGATACTTTATTGAGCATCAAGTAGCCAGCGGTCACATAGGCCTAAATTTAGGCGTATGCAAGGCTGAGATTGGCCGCAAAAGGCGACTTCATCCCCCGTGAAAATTTCTCTACACTTAAGTTTGAGTAGTAACAATGCGGGTACTCACCGCAACCTCGAACAAAAAGACTTGCTCATTGTCGAATCAAGTCATCCCCCTAAAAAACACAGTGCGCTTTTTGTTGTGGCCTATATACTTTAGGCGAGTGACTTTATTTAATTATTTTTCAACGTACGGTCAGTAGAGCGCTTACTGTCAATCTCTTTTAAGCTCTCGCGTTTATCATAATCCTTCTTACCTTTTGCGATAGCTATTTCTAGCTTTAAGCGTCTGTTATTATTATACCACGCTAGTGCTACTACTGTCAAACCTTTAGTATTTTCAACTTTTTCTAGCTCTAAGATTTCTTTCTTATTTAGTAGTAGTTTACGTGGACGGTTAGGGTCATAGTTCTCAGGAGTATTAGCTTCTTGGTAGTGGCTTATGTTTGCATTTATTAGATATGCCTCAGCGTCTCGTACAAGCACATGGCTGCCCATTAAGCTTGCTTTGCCAGACCGCACAGCCTTAACCTCGTGCCCTGCTAGTACAACTCCAGCCTCAAATGTCTTGATTATTTGGTAGTCAAAACGGGCTTTTTTATTCTGTATATTTATTTTTTTTAGTGCCTTCTTTTTTACCATTAAGGCACTATAGCATATTACGATTAAAATAGTTGCTAAAAGGTAACTTTTGCGTATAATATGTCGCTATATGGTACGAATGAGAATAAACAGAAGTGCTACGCGTAAGCGTCGCTCACATCATGCTCTTACAGAGCCTCGTTTAAGCGAGTGTAAAGAGTGCGGTGCTAAGCACCTAAGGCACAGAGCGTGTCTTGAGTGTGGTAAATATCGCGGTAGAGTAGTGGAAGACGTAGAAGCAAAGAATACTAAGAAAGCTGCTAAACGTATAGCGAAACTTGAGGGCCTTGCAAATCAAAGCCAAAAAGATGAGCCAAAGACAGATAGTGAGGAGTCTAACTCTAAGTAAGTATATATGAGCGCCAGACACATATCTAGAGCTGTTGTTTTACAGACGTTATTTGGTATAGACTCTGACGGCTGGGATACTACAAAGGTTGGACAGTTTATAGGTGACAATGAAGAAATCTTAGGAGGTGGCGATGGCTACTATACTAAACAGCTTATAGATGTAGTCTTAGCCAAGAAGAGTGAGATAGATGAAGTACTTACTACAGCTGCGCCTGAGTGGCCACTTGAAAAGATAGCAACTATGGACAGGAACATATTGCGAATAGGTTTAGCGGAGCTGTTATTTAATGACTCATTGGGTGTACCACCAAAAGTAGCTATTAACGAGTCTATAGAGCTTGCAAAAGAATACGGTGGAGAAAGCTCCAGCAGGTTTGTTAATGGAGTACTTGGTAGTGTATACAAGGAAATAGGTGAGCCACGCAAAGAAGAGGGAGCAAAGCACAAAGATAAGCCGGCTATTATAGAGCATCTTGCTGGGGCAGTGGTATATACATATGATGGTGATGACATATACTTGGCACTTGTACACGATATATTCGGGCACTGGACTCTCTCTAAGGGTAAAATAGAAAGCCCTGAGACATCAGAGCAATGCGCAATAAGGGAAATAAAAGAGGAGATGGATCTAGACATTAAAATTATAGAGGAGATAGGTAATAATGAGTACATAGCTAATGACCCTGAAGAAGGCCGTAAGAGTAAGCAGGTAAAGTACTACCTTGCACAATCAGAATTCTCAGAGATTAAACTAGGTTCATCTAATGGGTTAGATGACGCAAGGTGGTTTAAGTTGCAAGATGTAGTAAGCTTAAATATATATCAAGATATACTACATATAGTCACCACAGCAGTGACTAAACTTGCAGATATGTCTCAAGAAAAACGTTCTGTAAGCAAGGACTCATAATACAATGAAAGAATTTAATACATTTGAAGAGAAGGTAAATGTCTCTTTTGCTGATAAAGGTCTCTTACAGCTTGCTTTCACACATAGGTCTTATGTTAATGAGAACCGTCAGTTTACAGAGCATAACGAGCGTTTAGAATTTTTAGGGGATGCCGTACTAGAGCTTGTTGTTACTGAGTATTTATTTGATAAGTTTCCTGATAAGGCAGAAGGAGAGCTCACTGCAGTACGTGCGGCACTAGTGAATACCAAAAGTATAAGTAAAGCAGCTCAAGACCTTGGAATGAATGATTATCTACTTCTTTCAAAAGGTGAGAATAAGGATACAGGACGTGCACGGCAATACATATTGGCGAATACATTTGAGGCATTTATAGGAGCCCTGCACTTAGATCAGGGTTATGTAGCTGCACAAAAGTTTATTGCAACAAGCTTGTTTAGTAAAGTGGACGATATAGTAGAGCACAAGCTATGGCAAGATGCTAAGAGTAAACTACAAGAGGAGGCTCAGGAGCATATGAGTATAACGCCAGACTACAAGAGTGTTAGCGAAAGGGGTCCAGACCACAATAAGGTATTTACTATCAGTGTTATGTTTGATGATGTAGAGGTAGCACAAGGCTCCGGTAAGAGTAAGCAAGAGGCTGAGCAAGAGGCTGCACAGAAGGCTCTTGAGGTTAAAGGGTGGTAAAGACTTGTTTGGTAGCGGGGCCTGGAATTGCACCAGGGTCTGGAGGTTATGAGCCTCCCGAGATACTTCTTCTCTACCCCGCTATAGGGATGTGAACAGTATATAGAAAAAGGAGAAAATATCAATCTCTTAAACTAATCATGTAGTCGTCCTGGCCAACGGTAATAAATCGCCGGTAGGAGTACTAGGGTTATGACCGTAGCAAAGGTAAGTCCGAAGATTATAGAGTACGCTAACGGAGCCCACATCTCTGCCGCAAAGACTAAAGGCAGTATACCTACGACAGTAGTAATTGCCGTTAGAAGCACTGGACGCAGGCGAGATATGGCTGCTTCTACGATTACATCTAATAGGTCTGAGTCTTGCCACTCTATAGAGCCATCTTTTATCTGACTAGTTACGAGTGCTCTCTTACGATTTATTACATCTACCATAATTATGCCGTTATTTACAACAATACCAGAAAGGGCTATGAATCCCATAATAGAAGGAAAGGATAGGGGCTTTCCCATTATTAATAATCCAACAAATACTCCAATTAATGATAGAGGGACTGTAAGCAATACATATACAGTATGGCGTACAGAGTTAAATTGGATAACTAGTATGGCAAACATTGCAGTCAGACCCATCATAAGTGCTGTGAACATGTCTGCAAAAGATTGGTCTACCTCCTCATTTTCACCACCTATTCGCATAGTGATACCATCTGGTATGTCTAGAGTCTTTTCAGATAACTCTTTAAACTCTGTACTTATGACAGATGCATTAGAACCGTTTTTTACGTTACTAGTAACGACGGTTATACGTTGTGCATCTTCGTGTCTTATGGTTGTGCGGCTTTGTGTGACAGAGGTGTCTACAAACGAGCCTAGTAGCACCTGCTCTATAGTCGGCTGAGACTTCTCAGCGCCATTCGAGGTAGCAATGGTACCTACGGGCATATATTGTAGTGAGTTTATATCGGTGTTATTAGCTTGTGCTAAGGTTTGCTCACCAGAAAAGTCTAAGCGCATTGTTACTGGTATGTCTGTACCAAATAATTTTACAGTTGTAGTCTCTGTACCAGATAGTGCCATGTTTATATTTTGTGCTACTGAGAGAGCTGTAACACCACTAGTTATAGACTTGTGTCTGTCTATGTTAAATACAAATTCTACAGCATTGTCTTTAGTGCTGGCAGTAACACCATAGGTTCCTGATATGCCCTTAAGTATTATCTGTGCATCGTTAGCTACTGTGTCTAGTGCCTCTAAATCTGAACCAGAGAAGGTAATAGTTATTGGTGAACCTACTGGAGGACCTTCCTCCATTTGTCCGATTGTTATCTCTGAGCTAGTAATAGTTGCTAGTTTTTGGCTTAGGCCAGCCACCACCTCTTTACTTGTGAGTTTAGAGTTTTCATCAATACTCATTAATATGCTACCTAATTTTGCATCATTACGTACTCCCTCAAACACATTAGAAAACGGACTAGATTTACCAACGACAACAGAGAACGATTTAATACCTGGTATACCATAAACCACCTCTTCTATTTTGCGTAATTCTATATTAGTGTTGTCTAAAGCGGCGCCACTGTTAAGTTCGGTCTCTACAAACACATACTGTGTATTCTCCGAGGGGAAGAATATTGTTTGTACAGCTCCAAATACAGGTAAAGACAATGCTGCGATGAAGAACAGTACAATGATGCCTATCATTGCGTTGCTATTTTGTTTATTAGATAGGAACTCTAGTAAAAACTTTTTATAATATGCATTTATTTTAGCTAATATACTAGACCTGTGCATAGTCATTGTGCCTGCACTAGATGTTCTCTTTAATATTATTGATCCAAGTACTGGTATTATAGCAAGGGCTATGAACAGTGATGCTAAAAGTACGAAGATAATAGTGTATGGTATAGCAGCTATGAACTCTCCTGTAACACCAGATATAGTAAACAAAGGAGCAAATACAGCAACTGTAGTCAGTGTGCCAGCAGTAAGCGGAGAATAATATTCTTTAAGTGCTTTATATGCTGCACGAGTCTTGCTCTGTCTGTCGTCGTCATTACGCATATGTGCATTTATACCCTCTACCACAACTATTGCCGAGTCTACTATTATGCCGGTAGACAGTATAAGTGCGAAGAGACTAACAAAGTTAAGTGAATTGCCTGTAGCCTTAAGGCCTATAAATGCTGTAAAGAATGACAGTGGTATGGCTATGCCAGCCACTAGTGCCTCTCTGCTGCCTATAGCAAAGAATAGGACAACCATCACTAGCAGTATTGTAGTTAAGCCACTTTTACCTAATGTGTTTAGGTCTGTACTTAGTAAGTCTGCACGGTCAAACGTTATAGACACAGCGATACCGTCTAACAATTGACCTTTGTTTTGGAGCTCATGTAGTTTTTCCTTTACAGATACACCGACTTCTGTTATTTGACTATTTGGCTTTTTAAACACGTCTACAGTAAAAGAGTTACGTGATGGCTCTCCAGATAAAGATAGTCTAGATAAGCTTGATGGGTCTGTAAATCCGTCTATAACGGTAGCTACATCACCTACAGTTATTGGTACGCCACCAGGTGAAGCTATTGGTAGCTGTGCTATTGTACTTGTGTCTTTTACATCTCCATCAAATCTAACAGGGTATTCAGTATTGTCTATTTCTATTGTTCCTGCTGGTAAGGTGATATTTTGAGCGGAGATGGCTCTTGCAATATCTGTAAGGAGTAGCCCATATTTAGCTAATGCCTCTTTTTTAACTAATACATGCACCTCACGCTCTTGTATGCCGCCTATGCTTACAGAGGATACTCCTTTAACTCTCTGAAGGGAGGACTCTATCTTTTCTGATAAATCTAGTAGTATACCGTTAGGCACGTCGGCTGCTATAGCTAGTGATATTACAGGCTCCTTAGAGAAGTCTATCTGTATTACTTGTGGATCTGTAGCGTCTTCTGGTAAGTCTCCCTTAGCTTTATCTACCTCATCTTTTAGGTCGGCTATAGATTCTTTAATGTTTGCTTCTGCAGAGAACTCGACTGTTATATTTGAAATACCATTACTTGATCTAGATGATATCTTTTTTATTTTTTCTAAATTGTTATTTATTGGGATTTCCAACTCATTGGTAACCAGCTTCTCTACGTCTGTAGCACTTGCACCAGGTAGTGCCGTAACTATAACAGCAAGAGGCATCTCTATTTTTGGAGTGGACTCTTTAGGCATCTGCATCATTGCAGATAAGCCAAATACACCAAGGGCGATAGCTAAGAGTATGCTGAATTGTGTTTTCCTTAAGAAGAATGACCAGAAATTAAACATGTGCTTTATTTACTTTATTATTACAATTTGACCGTCTGTAAGACCACGGGCATCTGTAACTACAATAGTATCTATAGTGATACCAGTTATTTCTACCATGCCTCCGCGTACATCCCCTAATGTTATTGGTATTGCGAGGAGCTTTTTTGTATCTTTTGTATTGTCTACAGTGAACATAGTAGTGTTGTCAGCAGTAAACTTTATAGAGTTAATCGGTACTAATATACTATTTTTAGAATTTTTTCCTTGCTTGGCTTTGTTTGTAAGTAATTTAATACCTATTATTGTGCCATTAGGCATATTCATATTGGTATCTAATTCTGCAACTATCTCTAGTTGGTGACTAAAAGTGTTTATGCTATTGGATATACTTGTGATGGTACCTTTCCCATTGTCAGATACAATAATAGTATCTCCTATCGTTAATGTAGAGCTATCATTGCTTGGAATGTTAAATATTACCTCAGTACCACCGTTGCCTACAATGCGCCCAAGCTCTTGGGTATTTATAAAGTCTCCTTTACGAGCGCTGAAGCTAGATAATATACCAGAGATAGGAGCACGAATTCTAGTTTTCTCTAATCCTGCTAGTGCTATTTGATAGCTACCGAGTGCACTTGTTACAGAAGCGTTTGCCGCGCTTACTGCAGCCTGTGCTACGTCTAGGTCCTCTGGGCGCACTTGACCGAGTACCTTATGTTCGTTTTGTATAGCTGTTGCCAATGTTTTTGTTGACGACCTGATGACAGACTCTGCATTTGTAAGTGCAGAGATATTAGCAAGTACTTGTGAGCGGGCAACACTAATAGTATGTGTATAGTTAGCTATCGTAGTAGAAGGGATATTAGCAGTTGGTATGGCACCACTTAATGCGGTAAGTATGCTGTCTGTAAACTCTTGCAAGGATATAAGTTCAGATTTTACTAATTGTAGTTCTGCAGTTAGGTCTGACTGTTGCAATTTGTATGCAGATTGCACGTCGTGCCGTGCAAGAATAACACCAATATTTATACGTAAGTTCTGAGCAGTTATGTTAGCTGAGTACTCTGTTGTCTGGAAGCTGAGTGTGGGATTTGCACTGGTAGCATTGTTCATCATTGTGTCTGAACCAAATGATACAACACTTACCGTACCAGCATAAGCAGCCTGCAAAGCATTGCGGGCAGTATCTAATGCAGAGTCTAGATTTGCGTCTGCAGAACCTGTTTGGCTGATTACTATCTTTCTGTCTTCCTTGCTTGCACCGTTTTGCACTCTCTCTAACTGTGCCTCAGTAGACTCTGCTTGTGCTTTAGCTGCTTGTAACATACCAAGGGCTTGTGTAAGCTGTGCCTTTTGTGTGCGATTCTCTACCTCTGCTATAAGCGAGCCTGTACTAAGCCACTGACCCACAGTTGCGTATACTCCCGTAATACGACCTGGAACCTCACTACGCAGGTCGGCTTCACTCTTGCTACGTAAGGTACCAGTTAATATAAGAGCACTGTTAGAGTCTGCAAACTCAGAAATTGGTAATACAGATACGTAAGTTATAGGGTTCTCAACAGAAATCCCGCTTTCGTTATTATTATGTGTACGAAATACGGCTAGAGAGCCTGTCACCAGCATTAGGATAGTGGCTGTGATAAGCAACTTACCTCGTAAGGACAAGGATTTTGACTCAGACATGCCGTTAAGAGTGGTAATATTTTTTATGAAATTAATTGCCATGCGCTGAAGCATAGTGCCATTAATACCAAGCTCTGTCAATGTTAGCGCAGCAATCATACTGTGTTAGCATATTAAGTAAACTATTAAAGTTAATAAACAATAAGTACACTATGGGAATATTTGGTAAACTAGGTAAAAAGGTTAAAGATAAGGCTGTTGGAGTTGCAATGCGACAACAGCTTAAGAAGATGGACCCTGCTCAGAGGCAAATGTTTGAGGGGCTTATGAACAGTAACCCAGAGTTACTAGAGAGAATTGCTAAGGAGTCCCAAGCTCTTATAAAAGGTGGAAAGAGCGAGATGCAGGCGATGATGGAGGTAGGCAAGAAGTATCAAAGAGAACTTGCTGAGGCTATGCAGAGTGCTGGAGTTAACCCAAGTCAAATGAAAGGAGGTGCTCCTACTAAAGGGCCGTTTTAATTAAATAAATATGAAAATAGGAATTGTAGGATTACCGAATGTAGGAAAGAGTACCTTGTTTAACGCACTTACTCGTAAGTGTGTGGCAGCAGAGAACTTCCCGTTTTGTACCATTGAGCCATCTGTTGGTACTGTTGTAGTGCCAGACAATAGGCTAGATAACTTAGCAGAGATGGCAAGTACCCAAAAAAAGATACCTGCGGTTGTGGAGTTCGTAGATATTGCTGGTTTGGTACAAGGCGCCAGTGAGGGTGAAGGCCTAGGTAATCAGTTTTTAGCTAATATACGTGAGTGTGATGCTATAGCAGAGGTTGTTAGAGTGTTTGACGATGAAGATATAATACACGTGAGTGGGGCAGTAGACCCAAAGAGAGATATAGATGTAATCAACTTAGAGTTAGTACTTGCAGATATGCAGACTGTTAGTAAGAGGCTTGGCAATATTGAGAAAGATGTGAAGAGGGGAGATAAAGATGCCGGAGTGTTAAAGGGTGCACTAGAGAAGTTAGTGGTAGCACTTGAGCTTGGTAAGTTGGCTAATACGGTAGTACTTGATGAGAAGGAGGTACAAGCAGTCAGTGGCCTACACCTACTTACTATGAAGCCGTTTATGTACATACTCAACTCTAAAAGTGAGGCATTAAACTTGGATAATCAGGATGATGGTAGGTTTGCTGAACTTAAAGACTTTTTAGATTCTGCAGGAGCAAGTTATGTCCACGTGGATGCTGGTGTAGAAGCAGAGCTTTCAGATGTATCAGAGGAAGACAAGCAA
>JAMONA010000043.1 GCA_027066795.1 Candidatus Kaiserbacteria bacterium | reverse complement strand
AGATGTACGAGCACACGACCAAAAAAGGAATTTATGGGTACATAAGTGGGGTATATACTTGACCTTATTTTTGTCTGCGTCAGGCATGCTTATAGATTTAATCACATTGGTATACACCTTCCTGCGAGGGGAGCAGATGACAGTAGAGTTTATAGTTAAGGTATTGGTAGTGCTGGTGGTGTTTGGTGCGGTATTTTACTATTACAATAAAGACATTAAGGGGTATTGGCAAAAAAACGAGAGCAAGTCTAAGGTTATTGGTGCATCAGTAGCTGCTGTTGTTTTGGTATCTTTGATATCTGGTTTCTTTGTAATGGGTTCTCCAAGTACCCAACGAAAGATAAAAAATGATAGAGTTCGTATAAGTGACTTACAGAGCATACAATATAGTATTATAAATTACTACCGTTCTAAGCAAGAACTGCCAGAGAGTCTGGAAGCTCTTACGGACCCATTAGAGGGTATTGGGTATACTCCTGTAGACCCAGAGTCTGGACTAAAGTACGGTTATAATTTAATTGCCTCAGAGGGCCCTGAGCCTAAATTTGAGCTTTGTGCTAAGTTTAGTCTAGAGAGCCCTAAAGTAGACGAAGGTGCACTAAGTGGGGGTTATGACGATTGGCAAGTACGTGAGCTTATGAAAGAGGCTACACAATGGGGTCACGGAGTTGGTGATACATGCTATGAGCGCACAATAGACCCAGATAAGTACGAGGAGTATCCAAGAATCAAATCACTACCTACACCAATTCGCATAGATTAAAAGGACGTGCTAAAATGCTTAAATGAATAGATACGACCATAAGACAGTAGAGCAGAAGTGGAGGGATGCTTGGAATGAAGCAAAAGTTTATCGTACTACTGAGGACTCTAATAAAGAAAAGTTTTATATATTAGACATGTTTCCGTACCCATCTGGTGCTGGGCTGCACGTTGGACACCCTAAGGGCTACATAGCCACAGACATAATAAGTAGGTATAAAAAAATGAATGGATTTAATGTGTTACATCCTATGGGTTGGGATGCATTTGGTCTACCAGCAGAGCAACACGCGTTGAAGAATAAAGTGCATCCAAGTATTAATACTAATGAAAATATTGCACGGTATAAAGAGCAGTTAGAGAAGATATCTATAAACTATGATTGGGAACGAGAGTTGAGTACAACTGACCCAGACTTTTATAAATGGACTCAGTGGGCATTTATTCAAATGTTTAAGAAGGGACTTGTGTATGAGAGTAACGAGCCTATTAACTGGTGTCCGAGTTGTAAGACCGGCCTTGCCAATGAGGACCTAGAGGATGGCAGGTGCGAGAGGTGTGATAGCGAGATAGAGAAAAAACCGATAAGGCAGTGGATAATAAAAATCACAGACTACGCCGATAGGCTGCTTGACGACATAGACAAGCTAGACTGGCAAGAGAGCATAAAGGAGTCTCAACGCAATTGGATAGGTAAGAGCGAGGGCGCAGAAATAGACTTTAAAATTAAAGACTCTGACGACAAGATAAAAGTGTTTACCACACGGCCAGACACTCTCTTTGGTGCTACTTACATGGTGTTGGCGCCCGAGCACTCACTTGTGCAAGAGTGGTTAAGTAAGCTAGAGAATAAGGCAGAAGTAGAGAAGTATATAAAAGAGACTGGTAAAAAGACTCATATAGAGAGGGGAGATATGACAAAGGAGAAGACCGGTGTTGAACTAAAAGGGGTAAAGGCAGTAAACCCAGTAAATAGTGATGAGTTGCCAATATACATAGCAGATTACGTAATGGCAGACTACGGCACTGGAGCAATAATGGCTGTGCCAGCTCACGACGAGCGCGATTATGAGTTTGCTAAGAAATATGGGATTGATGTACGCCAAGTGGTAAGAAAGGTGTTTGGCGAACCATTAGAGAACCCAGTACCAAGAGTTGCGGTTGGGGCGGTTATTTATAATCATAAGACAGGTAAGTACTTGATACAATATAGTAAAGAGTTTAAAGAGCATTCTTTTGTATTTGGTGGTGTAGAAGATGAAGAGGACTATATAAAGGCAGCCATTCGTGAGACACTTGAAGAAACAGGTTATAAAACAAAATTTATTAAATATCTTACTGATGAGACTGAAGCCCATTTTTATCATCCAGGTAAAAAAGTTAATCGAGCATTATTCAGCAGAAGAGTATTACTGGAGGTGACAGATGATACCCCGGAGACCGTATCTGAAGAAGAACTAAAAAAGCATACACCGGTGTGGCTCACAGAGTCTGAGTTATTTGAGAAGATTATTACAGACGGTGATAAGTTTGCATTGGAGTCACTACATGATACAAAAGTATATACAGGTAAGGGAAATTTATGCAACTCTAGTAAGTTTGATGGTATGAATAGTGAGGAGGCTAAGAAGGCTATAACAGAGTTTGTAGGAGGTAAGATGACGATAAGTTATAAGCTGAGAGATTGGGTGTTTGCTAGGCAGCGCTATTGGGGTGAGCCCATACCTCTTATACATTGTGTAGAGTGCGGCGTGGTACCAGTGCCTGATGATGAGTTGCCGCTGGTGCTACCAGAGGTAGAGAGTTATGAGCCGACAGGCACTGGTGAGAGCCCACTAGCAGGCATAGATGAGTGGGTCAATACCAAGTGCCCGAGCTGTGGTGGTGATGCAAAGAGAGAGACAAACACCATGCCACAATGGGCTGGCTCTAGCTGGTATTATTTGCGTTATATCGACCCGCATAATGATAGTGCACTAGTAGATAAAGAGAAGGAGAAGTATTGGAGCCCAGTAGACTTTTATGTTGGTGGGGCAGAGCATGCGACAAGGCATCTTATATACGCACGCTTTTGGCACAAGTTTCTATTTGATATTGGTGTCGTATCTTATAGTGAACCATTTACAAAGTTGCAGACAGTAGGACTCATAATGGCAGAGGATGGTCGCAAGATGAGTAAACGTTGGGGTAATGTAATTAATCCTGATGATGTGATAGATGAGTATGGCGCAGACGCTTTCCGTACGTATGAGATGTTTATGGGCCCATTTGACCAAGCGGTTAGTTGGAGTACTAAAGGATTGTTAGGCCCAAAGAGATTCTTGGATAAGGTATGGAAAGCCCAAGAGTATGTA
Organism: Candidatus Kaiserbacteria bacterium; assembly: GCA_027066795.1. Taxonomy (GTDB): domain Bacteria; phylum Patescibacteriota; class Minisyncoccia; order Phycocordibacterales; family UBA2100; genus S139-169. The sequence continues at coordinate 2,163 of JAMONA010000043.1, read as the reverse complement.
AATGAGAGTACAAGTAACAACAATGTTCAGAAACAACTCAATAAGACAATTAAGAAGGTAGGAGAGGATATCAGTGACATGAAATACAATACAGCAATCTCACAGATGATGATATTTGTTAATACAATTGAAAAAGAGAAGAGTGTCACAAAAAATGATTTTGAGAGCTTTTTAAAGGTGCTTAGCCCGTTTGCTCCACATATCACCCAAGAGCTCTGGAGTAAGCTTGGTAATGAGACATTCTTAATAGAGGAGCAGTGGCCAGAGTATGACAAGGGTAATCTTATAGAAGACACTGTAACGATTGCTGTGCAGGTAAATGGTAAGGTTAGGGCCGAGCTTACAGTACCAGCAGGCATCTCAGAAAAAGACATTAAGGTGCTTGCAATGGCAGACGAGGCTGTGGATAACTGGGTAAAAAAGACAGGAAACGGCTTAGTTAAGCAGTTTATATATATTACTGGACGAGTGGCAAATATTGTGGTACAGTAGCACATAGGAATCAACTCAAAACGAAAACACTATGGCAATTAAGACATCATTTAAAGCAAAAGAAATAACCAAGAAACTACTTAAGGCACTACCTGAGCGCTCTGCTGATGTGTTGGCTCGTAGGTATGGGCTAGGCAAGAGTGTAAAGCGAGAGACTTTAGAAAGTGTTGGTCGCTCATATAGCATCACCAGAGAACGAGTACGACAGATAGAGACGGGTGCATTAGCAGCTGTACGTAAGAGTGATGCATATCTAGATAATGTGGCAGTATTTACTGAGATAACTGGCGTTATTAAAGATCTTGGCTCTGTAGTATCAGAAGATGTCTTACTTAATGAACTGAGTAATAATGAGTCAATGCAAAACCACATACATTTTTTACTTGTGATAGGTGACCAATTCACAAAACTTAGAGAGAGTACAAATTTTGTACATCGTTGGTATGAAGACAAGGTTCTTGCAGAGCGTGTGCATGATGCTATAGATGGTATATATAAGAAGATAGCAAAAGATGAGTTGCTAGCAGAGCGGGACATGATAGACAGGTTACTTACGGAGCTAGGTGATGTAGATGATTCTTATCGTAATGATAATACAGCGCTACAGTGGCTTAACCTCTCTAAGAGGCTAGCCCGGAATCAGTTAGGAGACTGGGGTAGGGCAGGCTCACCAGGTATCAATATGAGAGGTATCAGAGATATGGCATGGCTGGTTCTACGCAAGCACGGGTCACCAATGCACTACGGAGAGGTGGCTGACGCTATAAGTGAAACTTTTGGCCGTAAAGCACATAGCGCTACTTGTCATAATGAGCTTATCAAAGACCAGAGGTTTGTACTGGTTGGCCGAGGATTATATGCACTTGCAGAGTGGGGTTATACCAATGGTCTTGTAAAAGACGTGCTTAAAGATATTTTAACTAAAAATGGCCCACTAACTAAAGCAGACCTAATGGAGATGATAAAGCGAGAGCGTTACGTAAAGACAAATACAATAATGATAAACCTACAAGATGCAGAAAGCTTCGGCATAGACGGTGACGGCAAGTACTTTGTAGTAGCCTAGCATTTCTTCTAAATAGAATTCCGACCCGTGTGATTAAATGTCATACGGGTTTTTTCTTTAAAGCTTATGAGGATTATGATTTGGGCAGGTTTTGTCGCTGCAGCGCTCGGGGATTGTCTTAGTACCCTCCATCATTAGCTTACCGCACATCTTACATAGGTTACCTGTTGGCTTAGTCTTAGTTATATGCTTACAGTCAGGGTAGTTGGTGCAGCTATAGAAAGGGCCGAAGCGCCCGCGGCGCTCTGCCATCTCACCGTCTTTACACTCCCCGCACTTTACTCCTGTGCTGTTTAGCATTGCATCTTGTTTTATATACTTACATTTAGGATACTCAGAACAAGAGATGAATAAGCCAAATCGCCCCTCTCTCTGCACCAAGTTGCCATGTACTTTAAGCCTGCGACCAGTGCCTACACCACATTTCGGGCACTCCTCACCAATCTCTTTTGGAGGCTCTATTATACTGCCGTCTGCCTTGCGAGCGCCATTACACTCAGGGAATTTATTACAGCTCATAAACTTACCACCTTTAGATAGTTTGTATACCATGTCGGCTTGGCATTGTGGACACTTAAATTCTACTGGAGCGTCGCCCATGTTTG
>JAMONA010000042.1 GCA_027066795.1 Candidatus Kaiserbacteria bacterium | reverse complement strand
ACTGTCATCTGCTCCCCCCGCAGGAAGGTGTATACCAATGTGATTAAATCTATAAGCATGCCTGACGCAGACAAAAATAAGGTCAAGTATATACCCCACTTATGTACCCATAAATTCCTTTTTTGGTCGTGTGCTCGTACATCTTGATTATTAGCACGAGTTAGCAATATGTATATAGGAAAAATAATTATAAGTGATGCTATCGCAAAACTCATACCACCACTATATGGATGGTAACTTGTTACCCCAACAGTAAACAACCTATCAACTATACTAAATACCAGTGCAATAAAGCTACCGACACTTATATATAAAGCAATAATTGCAGCAACCCACATGAAGAAATCTTTAGGGGTGGTATTAATAGTGTTATCTGTGTTCATATATTATAAATTAATTATTAAATACTATCTCTGAAAACCAACTATCTTCCACATCAGGCCGTGAAGCAAAATCTGATAATTGCTGTGCGAGCATATATACTTGGAGCCGCAACGCTAAGTCTACCAAATCTTTTGAGTGAAGCAGCAAAGACTCTTGGTCTATAGGGTCTGCTGTTATAGCAGTCATAATACCATCACTAATACGCTCAAATACCGTACTGAGTTCTGCTAATGTATCTTCTACACCAATCTTAGATATTAAGTCAGCCACAGAGCCCTCTACGCTCTGTGAACCATTAATAACAGGAGCATCTATGGTCACAACACTTGTTGATATGTCAGTACCACTCTGTGTCTCTACTGTAAAAGTAACAGCCTCTGCTACACCGTGTGAGACCATTAACAACACAATAAACAATAGCCACTTCATAGGTATTAAAGTATACCATGAAAGTTAAAAGTAACACCACAAACGCTATTGCAAATTTTTAACCCTATGCTATCCTTGCGCCCAATGGAGACAATAATCGGTATATTACCATATATCCAAATAGCTCTCTCTGTACTCTTGATAGTTGCAATACTTATGCAACGCTCAGCTACAGGGCTTGGTATCGCATTTGGTGGAGATGGATTTAGCTCAGAATTTAGTACTCGCCGTGGTATTGAAAAGCTATTATTTAACGCTACCATAGTGCTTGCTGTATTATTTGTACTTACAACATTTATACCTCTACTTGCAAAGTAAGTTACTGATCCTATATAAAGTTTTCCTCTCCTATTTTATAAATACGCAATGTTCAAAAAGAAACTTACTATCCCAGTGCTCAACCAAGCAGAGACTGCATACAAGTCTATGGCCCCGTCAGAACGGTGGCTGCTTTATATACTAGCCTCAATACTTGCGCTAACCGTATTTATTATGGCAATGGGCATATACTACCGCTTTACTGTACTAGTACCAGAGTCCGGAGGTAGTATTACAGAGGGCGTAGTAGGTGCTCCACGATTCATTAATCCGGTTCTTGCGATATCTCAGACTGATAAAGATATGGTAGAGCTTGTATATGCGGGGTTAATGTCTATGGATGAGGATGGTAATTTGATACCAGAGCTAGCTGAAAGCTTCACAATATCTGAAGACGCAACAGAGTACTCATTTATTCTAAGAGATGGATTAACATTTCACGATGGAACACCATTAACAGCAGACGACGTGATATTCACAATAGAAAAAGCGATACAACCAGATATAAAAAGCCCAGAAAGGGCAAACTGGGAAGGTGTGTCTATAAAGCAAGATGGGGAGCTTACTATAACTTTCTCACTAAATAAACCATACTCTCCATTCTTACAAAATACGACCTTAGGAATACTACCTGAAGAACACTGGAGTAAACTAACTGCTGATGAGTTTATCTTTAGTAGCTTAAATACAGCACCCATAGGTAGCGGCCCATACAGTTTCGTAGAGGCAACACATAACAGTTCTGGCATACCAAGTAGTATAAGCTTAACGCGGTTTAAAGATTTTGTACTTGGGACACCATTCATTAAACATGTCACTATAAACTTCTATGCTAATAAAGATCTACAAGAGCAGGCACTCTCTAATAAGAGTGTATCTTCAATAAGAGAGACCACTCCAAATAGTATGGAGAGTCTGGTAAAACAGGGTGACCACACCATAATGACCTCAACATTACCTAGGATATTTGCAGTATTCTTTAATCAAAGCCACAACGAAATCTTAGAGGACAAAGATGTGCGTAAGATACTAAGGTCTGTAATAGATACAGAGCACCTCATTAACACTGTTTTAAGCGGTTACGCAACAAGCATAGACTCACCAGTACTTGTACCAGTATCTGACACACTTAATTCAGGAACACTGACAGCTTCTGAGGCAAGAGCCCTACTAGAAGAAGACGGGTGGGTCGCAGATGATAGTAGTGGCATATACAGTCGTAAAGGTACTCGTCTCTCTATAACACTAACTACAGCTAACAGTGCTGAGCTAAAAGAGGTTGCAAACTATGTCTCTGCCAAGTGGTCTAATATAGGTGTGGATGTAAAACTAGAGGTATTTGAGTCTGGAGACATCGCTCAGAGTGTGCTCCGCACTAGGAATTATGATGCGTTGCTGTTTGGTGAAATACTTGGTACAAACCCTGATCCATATGCATTTTGGCACTCCTCACAACGTAATGACCCAGGATTAAACATAGCCAACTACGCAAATCCAACTGTAGATAAGTTGCTACTTAAAGCAAGAAAGACAGTAGACAATAACGACCGAGCAGACCTGTATAAGAAACTATCTGCAGAAATACAAGCTGATATACCAGCAGTTTTCCTATATGCGCCACATTTTATATATATAACCAACAAAAATATATTGGGTATAAAATTCCCAGAGTCTATGGAGCCACACGACCGATTCGCAAACATACACAAGTGGCACTTAAATACTAACAGGACTCTAAAACTTTTTGCAAATTAACAATATAACTAAAAATTAATAAAACATGACAGAATCAAATAATGCACAACCAAGGAAGCGACGTACTTACAATGCAGGCTTCCCTGCTAAACGCGGCCCACAAGGAGCTACAGGGCGCAACAGGACGGTAAGAGGTGGCACACCTATGCCAAGAGTCAACAGATCAAGACCAATACGCCAAAAACCAAGGGCTCTAGACAGTGCACCTACACGCAGCAACAAAGACCAGGCATCTATACCACCATTAGCTAAAGGTAACATACGCATAATGCCTCTTGGTGGTGTAGAGGAGATAGGCCGTAACATGACTGCTATAGAGTACGGTGATGAAATAATAGTGGTAGACGCTGGCTTCCAGTTTCAATCAAAAGATACTCCAGGCGTAGACTATATCCTAGCAAACACAGGTTACTTAAAAGACAATAAACATAAGATAAAAGCAGTGGCAATAACCCATGGACACTTAGACCACATAGGTGGCCTACCATACCTTATGGACGAGATAGGTGATGTGCCTATATACTCTGCTAACTTAATCATAACCTTAATAAAAGCACGTCAAGACGAATTCCCTCATTCAGCACCTCTAGACTTACGTGTTGTGGATGGTCATGAGAAGATAAAAGTTGGTGAGCATATCGGTCTAGAATTCTTCTTGACCACGCACACTTTCCCCGACTCACTTGGTATACTAATAAACACACCAGCTGGTAGCGTAGCTATTACAGGAGATATCAAACTAGATCATACTGATCAAGTGCCTACCAAAGAGGAAGTTGATAACTTCGCTAAACTACGAAACAACCCCCCATTAGTATTACTAATGGACTCTACAAATGTAAGCAAACCTGGTTGGTCTATACCAGAGCACATAGTATTTGATACATTTGAGGACATAATAGGAAATCATAAAAAAGGTCGCCTTATAATTGGAACCTTTGCCTCCCAACTAGAGCGCTTGGCTAAACTCGTAGAGATAGCTGAGAAGCACGGCAAGAAAGTGGTATTAGAAGGTCGCAGCATGAAGCAGAACATGAAGATAGCAGAGCAAGTAAACTTCTTTAAACCTAAAAAAGGCACAATCATAACTGTAGATCAAATATCTGAGTACACTCCAAGTAAGGTTGTTGTACTTGCCACCGGAGCGCAAGGTGATGAATACGCTGCACTTATGCGTATAGGTAAGAAGCAGCACAAGCACATAACTCTTAATCAAGACGACACTGTTGTACTTAGCTCGTCGGTTATACCAGGTAATGAGCATTCTGTGCAACGTATGAAAGATTTACTATCAAGGCAGAAAGCGCACATTGTCACATTTGAGACATCTGATGTGCACGCATCGGGCCACGGGTACATGGGAGAAGCTGAGTGGATACACCAACAAATAAAACCTAAGTTCTTTATACCTCAACATGGGCACTACCACATGCTACGCGTACATGCTGATGTTATACACAAATCTATAGGCCTACCTTATGAGAATATAGCTATACCTCAAGGTAACAGCGCCATAATAGAGGTACAAGAAAATGGTACTAAGTTAGTACAACTTAAAGAGAGTGTGGCATCTACAACACGAGTAGTAGAGGGGCACAAAATTACAGACATACAGACTACCGTAATGAGAGACCGCAAAGAACTATCTGAGGAGGGCATCTTTATGGTGGTAACAACAATAGACCAGCAGACAGGAAGATTACGTAAATCGCCAGATATAATCTCAAGAGGGTTTATATATTTAAGGGATTCTCAAGATCTACTACACCAAACACGAATCATAATTAAGAAGGTTGTAGAGAGGGTAACAAAAGGACAGAACCAAATAGATACAGACCGCATAAAGGCAGAGATAGCTACAGACGTACAAAAGTACCTACTACAACAAACTCATAAAAGACCTATCGTGATTCCAGTGGTCATTAGTGTTTAGTATTCGAACCCTATTTGCACAATAAAGTAACCTACTATTACTGCTTAGCTCCTTATTACACAACTAAATAAGTCTATTAGGAAATCTGATTAACAGGTGTGGTGCCTGATAGTACAGCTATTACATTCTCTGCTGCCATTTGACTCATCTTGTCTCTTGTCTCCTCTGTGGCAGAGGCTATATGCGGAGTGAGTATGACGTTGTTTAACTCTGATAAGCCGTCAGAAAGTATTGGCTCATCTTCAAATACATCAAGCGCCGCACCTTTAATCTTGCCTGCCTTAAGAACCTCTACGAGTGCTGACTCGTCTATAACTTTACCACGTGAAGTGTTAACCAAATAAGCTTCGGGCTTCATCATTGCCAGCCTATCAGCATTAAGTAAGTGGTGTGTAGAGTCCAGTAGAGGCACATGGACTGTAACTACATCTGCATGTTTCAACACATCATCTACTGAATTATAATAATTTGCTGCAAGCTCACTGTTTAAGAAATCGTTTTCTTTTATATCATAATAGATTATTTTCATACCGAAGCCTTTATTCATAATTTCAGCAACTTTTGAACCTATACGCCCAGCGCCTAGTACACCAAGTATTTTACCTTTTAAATCACTACCTAAAAGCAAGGTCGGTGCCCACCCTTTATATAAACCTTCTCTTGTAAATTTGTCACCCTCAGGTATACGTTTAGTAAGTGCACATATCATACTCGAAGCATACTCAGCAACAGTATCAGTAAGTACTCCTGGCGTATTGGTTACTGTCACGCCCCTCTCTATAGCAG
>JAMONA010000041.1 GCA_027066795.1 Candidatus Kaiserbacteria bacterium | reverse complement strand
TGTGCGCAATTGCTCTGCAGTCATACCTGTATAAGCCTCAGCGACTGGTGTGGTTGTGTACAATATTGTAAATATAAATAAAGTTAGTATAGATGATTTCATACATTAAGTATCTCACAGAGTCAGACTCATGCAACTAAGTAATCAACACTACTTACTGCTACACTGCACCTTTTCTAAGTCTATTGTACATGCATGCACACCTCGCTTGGCACACCACTGTAAGTGGTCTTTACTCTCAGCAACCCCAATAATGAATGGTACATTGAGTAATGCACTTAACTTTTTTAAAGAGAATAAACCCCACCATATCCTAAAGGCAAGTTGCGTCCACTTCCGGTCATCCCAGCCTAGTAGTACGATGTCAGGAGTACACTCTGTAACGGCCGACTTTATCTGCCATGGGTACTCTACTATTAGCCCAAGATTTGTGGGTATCTTGTTACCAAAAGGGAAATCTTTTACTACATCATAAAATCCGAATAATAAACACTTTTCATTTAACCCAAACTGGGCAACTTGTGCTAGGACTTCATTAAAAAGATTTTTATCATACTCTTTAAACTCTATGAGGATTTGCCAGTTTTGCTTTTTTGCATATTGTAATGCCTTTCTAAGGGTTAGGCACTCTACACCATCATCTATTACATCATGGTGTAATACTATCTCGTTAGTTTGCGGATGCCTGCGTATGTCTATCTCTATACCGGTTATGTGTTGACTGTTCTTGCTTTTATTGAAGGCACTAAGGGTATTCTCCACCCAGTCTTCCCCGTTGCCCATACTCCAGCCTCTGTGTGCTATTAAATGCATAGATTATAAGCTCATCTCTCGCAATAGTGCCACCCTTTGCTCCATTGGAGGGTGTGTACTAAACATATTGCGTAGTATTTTACCGCTCTTGCTTTTTGTACCAAATGGATTAGATATAAACATATGAGCTGTAGCACTGTTTGCCGTTTTCATTGGTTGGCTATAACTACCTATTTTTTCAAGTGCACCAGCAAGACCTTCTGGGTAACGAGTTAGGAGTGCCCCTGATGCATCTGCCAGATACTCTCTTTTGCGAGATACTGCCATTTGCATTAGTTGTGCAGCAAGTGGACCTAAGAACATTATCAGTACTCCAATAACTATAGCAAATGGATGCTTATTATCGCTATTGCCACCAAACATAGCCATACGTCCTATCATATCTGCTAAAATAGCTATAAAGCCCACTAAGATTACTGCAACGCTCATAACCAAGATATCTCTGTTACCAATATGTGCTAACTCATGAGCTACTACACCCTCAAGCTCTGGTTTATCTAATAATTCTATTAAGCCTGTAGTTACTGCTATTGCAGAATGATTTTTATCTCTACCTGTAGCAAACGCATTTGGTGCAGCGTCATTTATTATATACAATTTAGGCATTGGTAAGCCGGCTGTAATAGAGAGATTTTCTACCATATTCCATAAGTCTGGATTGTCTGCTCTTGTGGTTGCTTTTGCACCAGAGGCCTTGATTGCTAACTTGTCAGAAAACCAATATGAACCAACATTCATCAAGAGACTCATGCCAATAGCAATATATAGTATATATGAATTGCCAAAATATTGGCTAGCAATATAGCCAACTCCTACAACAGTACTCAAAAAGACAATCATTATCATCCATGTCTTGCGCACGTTTTTAGCTTGTTGTGTATAGATTGTAGCCATAAGTTAGTTAAGCTACTTATTTAAAATCAACTTTTACAGGCTCCCTTGCTGCCTCCTCACCTTCTGCCAACTCAAAAAAGTCACGTATTTTAAAGCCAAACACGCCTGCTACTAGGTTAGTAGGTACCTGCTCTATCTTAGTATTAAAGTCTCGTACCACACTGTTATAGAATCTTCTTGCTGCTTGTATTTTGTTCTCTGTATCACTTAGCTCTCGTTGTAGCTCTGTAAAGTTTTCGTTAGCCTTTAGGTCTGGGTAGTTCTCACTTAATGCAAACACACTCTTAAGAGCGCCGGTAAGCATATTCTCATGCTCTGCTCTGTCTGCCATAGAGCCACCCTGCATAGCTAGTGTGCGCATCTCTGTGACCTTTGTAAGAGTCTCTTGCTCGTGCTGCATGTAGCCCTTTACTGCTTCTATAAGGTTGGGTATTAAGTCATACCTACGCTTTAGCTGTACGTCGATATCAGCCCATGCCTCCTTAGCCCTGTTGCGCCCTAGAACAAGCGAGTTAAAGGTAAATACGAGCCATCCTACTACGACGACCGCTACTGCTAATATTATGTATGTTATTTCCATAAGTTATTTGTTATTTGTTAAGTGCCTTAATTATAGTCTATTCAACAAGCTTACGCCAGAGGCTCTGCCACCATGACTCCTTCTTTGTTGGTGCTTCGGGCTCTACCTCTTTGTCTACTATTACTAGTAGGTGCTCACCGGCTTTTGATACATCAAACTTACGTCTAAGTTCTTCCTCTATGCCGGCACTAGTCTTTATATGTTCTAGGTCCTTAGATATACTTTTTTGCCTCTCTACAACCTTTGCTAACTCGGCTTGTGCATAGTCTGCTTTCTTAGTTGCATTTAAATTCTTCTTGTATATTTTATAAACTCCATTTGCTAATAAGATTGCAAACAAGGTTAAAACTATAATAGTGACCCATGATAGTGCTATCTTGTGCCACAACTTTTGCCTAGATTTTAATACCATGTTGCTAATATCATAACTGTAAGTATAATAGTTTGCAATGAGCTTACTTTATAGCAAAAGAACAAAAAAGGTTATCAAGTGGGTATGGGGCGTATTTGCAGTATTCATAATACTGAGCATGGTCTTTGCCTACTCACCTGGACTCTTCTAGATATCAGTTGTGTCACTTGAGTGCAGCAATATCTCAATCTGATTTACTGTTGTGAACCATGAGTTACCATTTTCCCTACTTTTTGCAGTACTTATACCTAATAAGTTACCGTCTAGGTCTATAAGCATACCACCTGGCGCTATGCTTGAAGCATTTACATCTACAGCTACTACTGTACCACTATCTGTTAGTATGTCTGCTATAAGAGTCTTGACCACTCGCATCCTTTTAGTACCAGATAGTACTATGGCTGCTTGTCCCCTGTCGAGCTTACTTATATCAGCTAGTGTTGCCTTAGATTCTATATTAGTTTGCAGTAAGGCCAGCTCACCCTTGAGCTCTAGCATCTTAGCCTCTATACGTTCGCCAGAGTTGGTAATGATAGTGTAAGTAGTGACATCAGTGTCTATCTGTGCAGAGTCAGTTATGACAATACCACCAGTTAATACAACACCACGAGCTATAAATATTAACTGGGTCTCAGTAGAAGGGGTACCGTCAGTCACGGTTAATATAGCGGAAGCCGATTGATTTTCAGTCTTTGTTTCTGTGACTATGTCCACTGACTCATTTGTGGTTAGAGTTGGGTCAACTACGACCTCTACTGATTTATAGATGGCGACAGATGCACCCTTGTTTTTATTAATAGCCTCAGAGACAAGGTCGGCCTCCCTTACGAGTACAGTCTTTTCCTCAGTTATTATTACTGGGTCTTTTGGGTCTTCAACCTTCACTATTATTTCCTTGGTCCTCTCTACTATCTTATTAACGGTATTTGTAACTGGTGATACACCTTGCTCCATGAGAGAGACAGTAACGATGCCTGTGGCTAATGATGTGACGAAGCTTACTAGGAGGGTTAACAGTATTATCTGTGATGAGTTTAGCTTGTTCAATTCCATTGGGTTTAATAATACTAGAAAGTTGAATTATGGCAACTCTGCTATACAAGCATATGCACACACATCACACTTGGTGTATACTATATTGGCTATTAACCAATTAATAAATAAAATTAAAATGAGTAACACCACAGAGGATAACAACGGGCATCAACACCCACTTGGCCCACACGCCGACAACTATAAGATAGAGAGGGACGATAGACCTGTGATGTGCAAGCCAGAGTCTGAACACAAGAGTTTGTATCGAATGGACTTACAAATGAAAGACATGCTAGAGGATAAGTCTGAGCATTGTGCAGAGGAGCTACTTGCAGGCTTTAGCGCCATAGCCGAGTATCCACAGACAGTTACAATCTTTGGTTCAGCACGTACACCAGATGGCAGTAAGGAATATGAGGACGCCCGTCGCATAGCAGGTAAGATATGTAGAGACGGCTATGCTGTGCTCACTGGTGGTGGACCTGGTATTATGGAGGCAGCTAACAGAGGAGCTACCGAGGCTTGTGGTTACAGTTTAGGCTTTAATATTAACCTACCATTCGAGCAGAGCATTAACCCTTATGTCACACACGGGTTAGATTTTGACTTTTTCTCTGCAAGGAAAATGGCAATGTTCTTCTCTGCTGAGGCATACATATATTGCCCAGGAGGCTTTGGTACTTTGGATGAACTATTTCAACTCCTTACACTTATACAGACCAAGAAAGCACCTAAGACACCTGTCATACTAATGGGCTCTGCATTTTGGAAACCCTTAGAAGGTTTTATTAAGGAAACCCTACTTAAAGAGTTTGGTACAATCTCTGAAGAAGACTTAGACTTATACACTATTACAGATAATGACGAAGAGATATTAGAGATAGTAAATAATGCTCCAGACCGCGGAATGTATTAGAGATAGTGATTGCGGGTTGTAATAAAAAAGTGGTTGCAATGCAACCACTTTTTTATTGTTTAACTTAGTAAACTATTTGCTTATGTCCGCCAGATTTTTTTAATCATACTCCATAAGAACTTGGCTGCAGCAACAACTGCCAGTATGCCAACTCCTAAGAATATTACGAACTTAGCAAGTTTTACAACAAATAGTACAAGTCCTATAGTTAGGTCTTGTACTGCACCACTTACCTCACTTATAAACCTCTCAAATGCAAACTTCCAACTCTCGCCTATGCTACCTAGGTCTATAAACTTCCACTCACTTACAGAGATGTTGAATTGTGAGTAATCAACACGCTCTTCTTGTACACCCTTACTGTTAGTAAGTCTGTCTATCTGGCTTTGTACATTTAGCTTTTGTGTTGTTATGCGCTCTATCAAGTTTATCTCGTTGTTTATGGCTTGTACTAGTACAGATGCGTTGCCAGTAGTACGCAGAGCTGCATACTTGGATTGTGCACTGGATAGCAATGAGTCTAGCATGTCTATTTTTTTCTCTAATATATCGATTTCATTAGAGTTGTTTGTAATGCTTCTTTCTAGAGTATACGTACTCGCATTAAAATCTTGTGGACCTAGTGACTCTATAAGTAGTATCACCTCTTGCTCTCTGTCTGATTCAACCTTAAAAGTATAGTTACAGTAAGTTTCACTCTTGTTAGCATTGCTAAAGACTACATACTCTAGAGGCTTTAAGTCTTCAAACTTCTTACAAGTCTTGTCAATATTATTCTCCTCATAGGTGGCCCTGTACTCACGAGTTTCAAAATCTTCGGCGTTTTTACTAGCAGACTCAGATATGTATGGCATCGGCATTATGTCTAGCTCTGGGGCCATCATCTTGCTTCGCACCATAGAGTTACTTATAGCCATGCCTCCTCCATAGTCTCCGTCTGTAAATGTCTGACCTACAATATCATCGGCAAAACCTAGCATCATTACTGGATCATCAAACATCTGTTGCATGTCAATACTGTTGCGCTTGTAGTCGTTGTCTTCTATGTTAAATACCCACTTAAACATCGCTAGTACTATTGATAGGGCTAGCATTGCAACTACCGCTAGTATGACTAGTTTAATAATCTTACCTATAGTAATACCTCTACCATTGTTGTTGAATGTATTTTGTAATACGTCCTTTAATTCTTGAAATAACATGTTTATAAACTTAATATTGTTAATAATTTTAATAAATAAATTATAGCATAAAAATAAACACCCAGCGTAATATTGATAACGCTGGGTGTTAGTGTTGCTCTAACGAATAGTTACTGCCGGCTGAGGCACTAAAAGTAGACCTAACTGTTTATTATAATAAACAACATCATTTCCTGATGCCATAGACCCATTTTTTGACAACAGGTCTCCTAAACTTATTTTTAGATCACAGAACTTAGTTTCTTCAAAACCTTTTTCTATAAGGTTTTTATAATCTTCTAAAAAAAATGCTTGTTCAAATATTCTCATTAGTGTACTCCTTTCTCCACGGAAATTTATACACTATATTATAACGATTAGCAACTTAATCTTCGTCTACAAGGCCTAACTTTATCAATCTAGTCTTTATCCCGCCGACTCCCCTGCCAAATTCCTCTGATAAATCCTCCATACTTTTACCCTCCTCAAACATCTCTGCTAATTTCTTTTCTTCTAATTTTGGCCACGGTTTGTAGGCATTTGGGTACTTCTCTCTCGCTTTTT
>JAMONA010000040.1 GCA_027066795.1 Candidatus Kaiserbacteria bacterium | reverse complement strand
AGCAAACATAGAAAAGGAGACATTAGAAAATACTGATTACCGCCGCGTGCTCTACACTGCGCGCTACAGTCAGCTAGTGCTTATGGCCATAGAGCCTGGAGACGAGATAGGCACAGAAGTACATGGTTTAGACCAGTTCATACGCATAGAGCAGGGTAGCGGCACAGTAGTGCTTGATGGAGTAGAAACAGAGGTGGCAGATGACTTTGCAATAGTAATCCCCGCAAGTACAGAGCATAATGTAATAAATACAGGCACAGAGACACTCAAGCTTTATAGTATATACTCACAACCAGAGCATAAAGATGGTACCGTGCACACTACAAAGGCAGACGAGCAAGAAGAGCACTTTGACGGAGTGACGACTGAGTAGTGTTATAATTTATAGATGGCACTATACACTGCAAAAGGAGATGATGGGAGTACAACTACTTTTGGCAGTGTGCAGCGTATTAGCAAGGACTCGACCATTGCTGAGGCTCTTGGTACGCTCGATGAGGTAAACTCTTACTTGGGCATGTGCAAAGTGCAAGCAGTCTTGGACAGCTTCACTCTTAGAGAGAAGAGTGTTGCAGGCATGGTACATGAGTTACAAGACGACATGTTTATAATCCAGGCAGAGCTAGCTGGTGCAGATAAGGTAATGCCTCAAGAGAAGGTGCAGTGGCTAGAGAGTCTTATTAAAGAGATTGAGGCAGAGCTGCCACCCATAACAAGTTTTTTCATAGCTGGCGGTACTGAGCTTGCAAGCCGTTTTGATTTTGCCCGCACACTAGCACGCAGGGCAGAGAGGAGGGTTGTGGGTGCACAAGACAATGATACTCAAAATGTGGGTAAATATACTCTTGCATACCTAAACAGGCTATCAAGCATCTTGTACGCACTCGCTAGGTTAGCAAACTACAAAATGGGCGCCAGTGAGGATTCACCAGATTATAAGTAGCAAATTGCTAATAAATCTGCTAAAGTATGCCACATGGCGACCATCGTATAACGGTTATTACTCCGGCTTGTGGTGCCGGAAATCAGGGTTCGATTCCCTGTGGCCGCCCAGAATGAATACAAATACTGAGCTAAAATCCAAGGTAATTTGGAAAGAGATTGGAGAGACACCTCTAAAGGCACTCGAGAGGCTACGTGACCAAGAAAGTATAGAAGCTGACGTGCCTATGACGTATGCCGGTAGGCTAGACCCTCTTGCCGAGGGAGAGTTACTTATATTAATAGGAGAAGAGTGTAAGAAAAAAGAGGAGTACCTAGGGCTGGATAAGGAGTACGAGGTAGAGATATTATTAGGGGCACAAACAGACACTGGTGACGTAATGGGTATTATGGATAAGGCTGTTGCCAACGATATAGAGGTGTCTTGCTCTACAGTAGAGATTAAGAAGGTGATTAGTAAGTTCGTTGGCAAGATTAAGTGGCCGTACCCAGCATTTTCTAGTAAGACCTTTAACGGCAAGCCGTTATTTTTGTGGAGTCTTGAGGGTAAGATTAATCAGGTAGAGATACCAATAAGAGAGAGTGAGATATATGAGCTAGAGATACTTAGCAATGACTCTATAAAATTAGCTAAGTTAAGAGACATTGTGCATCTAAAGATTAATAGTATTAAGCCAATACCAAAAGATGTAGAGAGTAAAAGGCTAGGCGCAGACTTTAGGCGTGTAGATGTGTTGGAGAGCTGGGCTAATTTCTTTACTCAGTGGTCAAGTAGTGACTCTAACCATGAGTTTCAAATTATTAAAGTTAGGTGCAGTTGCTCCTCTGGAACATATATGCGCACTTTGGCCAGTAAGATAGGTGAGGATCTTGGTACAAATGGGCTTGCGTTGTCTATCGTGCGTACACATATAGTGTTATAATATAATTATTATGGTATCAATACAAAAGGGCAAATGTTTTGAGTGTAAGACTACTTGGTATTGGTGCAAGGAGTGTGGTGCAGCAGGCTGCGCTACCAGTGGGTGTACTCAATGTAAGAGGTCTGAAGAAAGAGGCTGGGTCAGCTCGACTAATGTTTGCCGTATTTGTGGAGGTAAATAAGGTATATTGACTTGTAGTGTTATAAGCTGTATAATCTGCTCGTAAATCGCCCCAAGAGGGCGTTTTTTAAAAGGATAAAATATATAACTATGAGCTTAATAACATATTTAAAAGAGACAAAAGCAGAGCTAAAATTTGTAAAGTGGCCTAGCCAGAGACAGACTATGATATACACTGCACTGGTTATATTTATATCTATAATTACAGCCTTATACTTGGGCCTATTCGACTTTGCGTTTACAAGTGGTATGAATAAGATTATATAATTATGGTAGATCAAACTCAAAACATAAAGCAAATAACTGACGGCAAGAGGCATTGGTATACATTGCAAACATATTCAGGTTATGAAGATGCTGTAACACGTAACCTAATGCAGAGGCGTGACTCTATGAGCATGAGTAATCTTATTTTTGATGTAGTAGTCCCTACAGAGAAGAAAATTGTAGTAAAGGGTGGTAAAAGAGTAGAAATACGAGAGAAGATATACCCAGGATACGTACTTGTAGATATGATAGTTACTGATGAGTCTTGGTATGTAGCTCGTAATACTCCTAGGGTGACTGGGTTTGTTGGCTCTGGTACACAGCCTGTACCACTAAGCGAGCTTGAGGTAGAGACACTATTTGCTCGTATGGAGGCGGATACTGCAAAACATGCGATAGACTTATCTGTAGGAGATGCAGTCACTATCACAGACGGCCCATTTAAAGAGCTTGAGGGCAAGGTGGGTAGCATAGACGAGGAGCGAGGTAAGGTAAAAGTTATGGTACCTATGTTTGGGCGTGATACTCCTGTGGAGCTAGACTTCGTACAGGTGACTCTTATATAAGCTAAAAGAGTAGACATTTGGTAAAATTACAGTAAGATACACATTAAATTAAATATAATTATGGCTAAGAAAGTAGAAAGGACATTAAAGTTACAAATAGAGGCAGGTAAGGCAACTCCTGCGCCTCCTATAGGCCCAGCTCTTGGACAAGTAGGAGTAAACATTGGAGACTTTGTAAACCGTTTTAATGACGGTACTAAAGAGATGATGGGTAATATAGTACCTACTATTATAAGTGTATATGATGACAAGAGTTTTGACTTAGAGTTTAAGACTCCGCCAGCATCACAGCTAATAATGAAGAAGCTTGGCATAAAGAGCGGTTCAGGTAAAAACCTTGCCAAGAAGGTGGGTAAGATTACACAGACACAACTTGAGGAGATAGCAGAGCAAAAGCTTGTAGACATCTCAGCTAAGGACTCTAAGCAAGGGGCTAAGATAATAGCAGGTACTTGCCGTTCTATGGGCGTAGAAGTAGAAGGAGAGTAGCGACTATCTACTCAAGTGCACAGCTGTAGAAGTAGAAGATT
>JAMONA010000039.1 GCA_027066795.1 Candidatus Kaiserbacteria bacterium | reverse complement strand
ATATCACTCCAGACAATATATTAGAAGCACTGGCAATCTCGCCAGTGCTTTTTTCATGATATAATACCTGCATGAAGCAGTACCTAGACGCACTTAAGACAGTTATGGAGGAGGGTGTAGACCGCGAAGGTCGCAATGGTATGACTCGCTCAGTATTTGCTATACAAATGCGGTTTGACCTAAGTAAAGGATTCCCAGCAGTTACTACCAAGAAGCTGGCCTTTAAGTCAGTGCTCTCAGAGCTACTCTGGTTTATAGAGGGCTCTGGCGACGAGCGTCGTTTGGCTGAGTTATTGCACGGTACTCGCGACATTGCCAAGAAGACGATTTGGACAGCAAATGCAGAGTCAGATTATTGGGTAGATAGAGATTTAATAAAGTTTGATGGTGACCTAGGTAGAGTATATGGTGTGCAGTGGCGACACTGGACAAACAGTGATGGTGAAGAGACAGACCAGTTAGCAGACGTAATAAAACGTATTAAAGATGACCCTTACGACAGGCGCTTAATAGTCACAGCTTGGAATCCTGGAGAGTTGCACAAGATGGCACTGCCCCCATGTCACCGTGACTTTCAGTTTTATGTAGCTGACGGCAAGATATCTTTACATATGAATCAGCGCAGCTGTGACATGTTCTTAGGTGTACCGTTTAACATTGCTAGCTACTCTATACTGTTGTCTATGGTTGCTCAGGTGACTGGTCTTAAACCTGGAGAGGCGGTATTTACCTTTAACGATGCACACATATATCACGATCATTTTGATGCCGTTGCAGAGCAGTTAGGTAGGACGCCAGATGAGCTTCCTAAGTTATGGATTAATCAAGATGTTAAAGATATAGATGGCTTTACTATGGATGATGTAAAGTTAGAGGGCTATAAGCCACAAGAAACAATTAAGGCCAAAATGGCTGTATAAAATACAATAAATACTATGATACTAGCAGATGCAGCAATATTAAAAGAGATAGAGAGTGGTAATATTAAAATAGAACCATTCAAGAGAGGGAACCTCGGTAGCAACTCATACGATGTATGTATAAGTAAAAACTTAGCCGTATATGAAGAAGTAGAGTTAGATGCAAAAGTGCACAATAAGGTAAGGCACTTTGAGATACCAGACGAGGGCTTTGTTATGCAGCCAGGAGAGTTGTACCTAGGCTCTACAGAGGAGTACACCGAGACGCATAAGCACCTACCGATACTTGATGGTAAGAGTAGTGTTGGGAGACTGGGCATAGATATACATGCTACAGCAGGCATAGGAGATATAGGCTTTTGTGGCTTCTGGACTTTAGAATTATCTGTAATAAAGCCTGTTAGAGTATACGCTGGTATGCCGATAGGGCAGATTATTTATCATGCTGCTGAGGGTGAGGTACTTAATCCCTACAATAAAAAATGCGATGCCAAGTATTCGCAACAAGAGCATAAGCCAGTAGAGTCAATGATGTGGAAGAATGAATTTTAATAATATAACTAAATATTAAGTATGGATTTTAATGAATATCAAAAAGAGACAACAAAATTAAGATTCCATGAGGAAAAATCTCAATTAAACAGTATGACTATATGGGCCTTGGGCATTGCTGGAGAGGGTGGTGAAGTTGCAGATATAATTAAAAAAATTAATAGAGGTGACTTTACGATAAAAGAAAAAGAAGAAGATTTAAAAAAAGAGTTAGGTGACGTGCTATGGTATCTATCACAGATGGCACAAGATTTAGGAGTAGATTTTGCAGATATAGCAAGGTTGAATTTAGATAAATTAAATTCGAGAGTTAAACGTGGTACACAAAGAGGAGACGGCGATAATAGGTAAGCTAATTAATATGAACAAAAATAAAAAAGGAAAATTTATAGTGTTAGATGGGGGTGAAGGAGCCGGCAAGACAACTGTAGCCAAGGCTGTTGTAGAGAAACTTGGCTGGAATGCTATATACACGAGAGAGCCAGGAGGCTCTAGATACTCTGAGCAGATAAGAGAATTACTATTATCTGATGATGCAAAGCACTCAGACGCTGAGACGCAATTTGCATTATTTTGGGCGGCACGTAGAGATTTCCTTAAGCACGTTGTTATACCAGCACTAAAAGACGGTAAGACAGTGGTCACAGATAGGTTTGACTCATCTACGTATGCTTATCAGATAGTCGCTCAAGGTAATACGAGCTTGCTAAAGTTGTTTTGGCAAGTGCGCGAGGCATTTTTAGGAG
This sequence comes from Candidatus Kaiserbacteria bacterium, assembly GCA_027066795.1. GTDB lineage: Bacteria > Patescibacteriota > Minisyncoccia > Phycocordibacterales > UBA2100 > S139-169. The sequence continues at coordinate 870 of JAMONA010000039.1, read as the reverse complement.
AGTATGAGCCTGATATGTATATATTACTTGATATAGAGCCTGTTGATGGGTTGGCGCGTGCTGTAGGTAGGGGAGAGGAGACTCTCAACCATTTTGATAAGCGTAAAATAGAATTCCATATACAAGTCAATAGTGGACTAAGAGATTTCATTCTTAAAAAGATGGATAACGGTGAGGTGGTAGATGCAAGTCAGCCACTAGAGAAAGTTATAGAGGACACAATGGTACTTATAAATGAAGTCGCAGATAAGTAAAATTATGGTTCGAGAAAATATAAATCCGCGGATTAGTGCAATAGCAGCCATAGGTCGTAATAGAGAGCTCGGAGCTGGTAATGAACTACTCTGGCACTTACCAGAGGACTTTAAGCACTTTAAGGAGGCAACCATGGGCAAGCCGATAATCATGGGTTCAACTACTTATGAGAGCATAGGTAAGGCATTACCAGGTAGGCTCAATATTGTACTTACACGGAGAGCTGATTATATGGCAGAGGGCTGTGTGGTTGCACACTCTCTAGAAGATGCTGTGGCATTGGCCCAAGAGCGAGTAAATAATGACGATGTGGATGAGGTATTCATAATCGGGGGCGCTAATGTATATAAACAGGCTTTAGACAGTGACATAGTAGACAGGTTGTATTTAACTCTTGTAGACGCTGATTTCCAAGAGGCCGATGTATTTTTCCCTGAGTATAATAAGTTCACTAAAGTAGCCACTAAGGCAGGTTCTAAAGACGAGACATTTAACTATAAGTTTGTTACTCTAGAGCGCAATGCGGAAGAAGATACAGACTAACCACGGTGAACTAGTAACGCCATTTTTTATGCCGGATGCTACCCGCTCTGGTATAAGGGGTTTACCTATAGA
>JAMONA010000038.1 GCA_027066795.1 Candidatus Kaiserbacteria bacterium | reverse complement strand
TTAAATTGATTTAAAAAAATACAATAATACATCGGGGTGCCTAAGAGAGTAATTTCTTACAAAAACAACTTAGCTATATGCTGGAAATCCCAACACCAGAGAAACGCTATACAACCTAAACAGTGACTTGAAAGAGTGAGCTGTGATTACTTATTAAATAATTGGTAATCTAAGGTTTGAAAATGTATGTGCGGGGACAATCAGCAGGAAAGGCTTCTAAATATAGGTATTTTATATACTTATACATGAAGAATCCTCAGAGACTACACGCTAAGCTCCACTTTTAATTTTATTAAAAGTGGATGAAGATATAGTCCGATCCTGGTAGCAATATCAGAAAATCGTGGTGTTTATGACGCATCACGTGAACCAACAGAGGAGATGAACACCTCTGAGTGAACGACAGCGATGTCGGCTCACCTTATCCTGGGGCTGGAGCAGGTCCCAAGGGTTTGGCTGTTCGCCAATTAAAAAGGTACGCGAGCTGGGTTCAGACCGTCGTGAGACAGGTTGGTCATAATCTGCTGCAGGCGTCGATTCTTGAGAAGATTTGTTCCTAGTACGAGAGGACCGGAATGAACTTACCTCTGGTCTATCGGCTGTCACGCCAGTGGCACTGTCGAGTAGCTATGTAGGGAATGGATAACCGCTGAAAGCATCTAAGCGGGAAGCCAACTTCAAGATTAGGAATCATTTGAGACCCGTAAGAGATGATTACGTTGATAGGCACTAGGTGTAAGTACAGCAATGTACTCAGCCGAGGTGTACTAATTCGTCGAAGGGCATCTATGGGGAGCTTTGTTAATTACCGTTGCTATATAGCAGTGAGAGTTTCATAGTTCAATTTATTTTGCACTCAAATATAACGTTGCGTAGTGTAGTAAAAGTCTTCTTGTTAGCTAGTAAAGTGAGCGTAATACAAAATTTTGTATTACCGAGCGAACGACGCTAATATCAACTTCGGTTGATATATTGTATTTAGTTGTCAACAAGACGACTTATTGAGCTCTGTGTGTTGGTGCTTTGGTACTGTGGGTACACCCAGTCACATTCCGAACCTGGCAGTTAAGCACAGCAACACCGATGGTACTTGCATTGCAGGGAGAGTAGGTAGGCGCCAACATAGAGCGCTCAATGATAGTTAACAGTTAAGCAGTTACGTACATAGTAGTATGTTAAAATAAGCCCCATGAAGTATAAAACTTTCTTTGGGGTATTATTTTTGCTCGGTGTTTTAATTTCACCACTTACAGTTACAGAGGCTGCGGACTTAGGCAGTGTACATATTGATGGTGTGCGTCTTACTCAAGACGATAGAGACCTAAAGACCGCATTTTCTATAAAAAATATCTCTAAAAAAGAGCAAACAGTAACATATGGCATACGAATACAATCTATAGCCACTGGTAACGCTCAAGAAGTCCCAGTGGGTTCAGTTACACTACCTATAGGTGGCTCTAAAATCTTGTACACAGAAACCTCTGTAGGCAGTGATGCTCAGGGCGCACACGACGTATTTATATTGTCACGAGATGCACAAGGTACAGTTAATATATTAAAATATGCAGGAGTTATACAGGTAGAGGCAATACAAGAGAGTGGGGTCGTAGAGTCTAAGTTATCAGATTGTTCATACAACAATAGTAGGGTTATTAGGTGTAGTGTATCTAATGCAGGAGAAGGCCCAATAGGTGTAGTGTATGCCGTTTACAAGGGCTCTGCATACGGAGAGCTCATAACTAATGGTACACAGAGAGTCCTGCCTATAAATGGCAGCAGTATAGATTTATCTATATCTGAGGAGGTGTCTGAGGCTGGTGATTATACGTACAGACTATGGTTGAGCAATAAAGCAGACGCCCAGCAGGTGCTAGTTCAGATTCCTGGAGCCAAGGTAGTACAGGTAGAGGTTGCTGATAACGGACAGCTTCAGCCGGTAGAGCAAGATGCTAGCTCTGATACACTTACAGTCTCAGTAATAATTTTACTTGGAATACTGCTGCTAGGTATAGTATTGGTAGTAATGCGAAATAAGAAAGGTACTGCGTCACTTATTATTTTAATGAGTCTTGTATCTGTAGGAGTAGCATCTGCCAGTATTACACTTATAGATACCCAAGTGTTGGCACATATATTTAATGGCTTTTCTAGGGATTCAGGCCAGGTGCAATACTCAGTTACATTAGACAGCACAACATTTAATGCAGGTGACCCAATAGGATTTAGCTTGGTCTTCCAGGAGACGGCACTACCTAATAATAAGCCGTCTGGGGGTTCTATAGACCTACAGGTGGACGGTGGCTCATGGCAGTCTATGGTTACGTCATCTAATACAGGCACCATATACCACAAGACCATTGCAGCAATAGGCTCTGCAGGGGTTCATACACTCAACTTTAGCTCGCCAGACTTGTGTGGCGGGGCATTTGGGGCGTCATTATTTGACGGTGGTATATTTGGTACAACAGACTGTGTATTTAGTATGCCTATAACTATAGAGCAAAATAATCCACCTACAGTACCTACCGTTAGAGGAGACTGTCTCTTAGGTGTCTCGTGTTCTATTGGTCTTTTAAGTACAGACACTGACGGTGGCGAGCTATGCTATGAAGCAAAATGGCCAGATGACTCCACCCAAAATGCAGGGTGTGCCACAGAGGGTACAACAGTTTCAATATCTCATATATTTAACTCATGTAGCATCGCTGACACAACTGTTAGAGCACAAGCAACAGATGAAAATAGTTTAATATCGGGATGGGGAGTTGGTGCCCCTAATATAAATAATACTATTACATGCACAGAGCCGTGTACTCATTGTACTTACAACGGGGTAACTGGTGATGTGGGCATTATAGCAACACCTTCTTTCTTGTCGGCTTCTGGTACTGTTGAGGTGTCGTGGAACCTTACTAATGTTACGACTTGTAGTGTAGAGGGTATAGAGGTAGATACAGGCATCGTTGTAGACTCATGGGATTGGGATACTGTACGACTAAACCAAAGCCAACAGTCTAGTTTGCTAAGTGGTACAACTAAATTTACTATAGATTGTACGGACTTAGATGGTGGTGCTAAAGATGCTACAGTTGTGGTAGGTAGGGTACCTGCGTGGCAAGAGTTCTAGTATTTAGTATATAGTGTTGTACACTATGCTTATGATATATAGATTTATAACATACGTACGCAAGGCGTCTTTAGCCATTATCATTATTTCCAGTCTTTTATTGGCTCATATTATATCTTTTTATTGGCATACTGCTTCAAGTAAGGCAGACTGTGTTGTTGTATTTGGTGCGGCAGTATGGCCTGGTTACTATGGGCCAGTAGCAAGTGATGCGTTGTCCGATAGGACGCTGGCCGCTGCCAGCTTATACAGACAGGGTCTTGTGGGTTGTATCGTACTGTCTGGAGCAGACTCTATATATGGTGCACATGAGGTAGACGTTATGACTGATATTTTACTAGAGCAAGGTGTTGCAGCAGATGACTTGGTGTTAGACCGAGAAGGCGTTAATACACTGTCTACTATAATGCACCTCGATACAGATAAGTCTTATATATTAGTTTCTAATGATTTTCACCTTGCTCGTATAGGGCTCTTGGCCAAGCGGGCAGGTCTAGATGAGCACGGCTTTACGTTGCATGCGGCTGATTATTCTTCGGGTGGCAGATATGCTAAAGAGCCATATTTCGTAGCACGTGAGGGTGTGGCACTTGTATACTACTTTTTTTATACATTATTTTAACACCCAGGTTTTGATTTTCTGTATTTGCAATCCGGCCTAGCTGGAGTATAGTTGTATGCACTAACGCCATGCAAGATAAAAAGATTAATGAAACTAAAATACTGGTAATAGCCGGACCAAGCGGCTCTGGTAAGAACAGTATTATGCAAGGTGTACTAGAGCGTTGTGATAATTGTGCAAGACTAGTTACCGCTACCACCCGCTCAATGAGAGACGACGAAGTAGACGGTGTAGACTACCACTTTATTACAAAAGATAAGTTTTTGCAGGGTATTAAAGGCGGTAGTATACCAGAGTTTTGGCATGCACAAGACACAGACAGATATTATGGTACATATTTACCAGACCTAGAGCAGAAGACAGTAGAAGGTAAGGTGGTGGTAGCACAAGTACAAGCGGAGGGTATTAAATATTTTAAAGAGCACTTTAATACACTGGCTGTTATAGTGGTGGCTGGCTCTGAGGAGGAACTGATAGGTAGGGTAGTAGCAAGGAACCCTGTCACTGAGGAAGAGTTGAAAGAGCGTATGGACCTAGTACAAAAGGAGATGGTAGAGTTTAACCAGGTCTCTGATTATACAGTGCGTAATGAAAATGGTAGACTAGAGCAAGCCATAGAGGAGGTAATAACAATTTTAAAGAAAGAGAATTATGTCAGATAACCCAATAGTAGACACTTCGCCACGGACCGTACTTTTTTATGGTATGAGCGGAGCTGGCAAAGGTACACAAGCACGTCTGCTTGTAGATAAGCTTAACAAAAAGCGCAACACGCACTTCCTAGAGACAGGGCAACTTCTAAGGGATTATGCAAAAAATGCAGGTACCGAGGGTGCACGCCACGTTAAAGACACTATAGATAGCGGAGGTCTCGTACCTCCAGCGGTGTCAGCTTATATGTGGAGCGGAGTGTTGCTAAAGAGTGTTGGGAGTAACCATAACGTGGTTTTTGATGGCGCTGCTAGGAGCATAGGAGAGGCAAAACTCTTTAATGGTATGCTAGAGTGGCTAAACAGAGACTACAGTATAATAATACTAGAGATAGATGGAGATACAGCTAAGCAACGGTCAGCTGATAGAGGAGAGAACAGGGTAGACGATACAGATGAGGCTATGGTAAAGCGTCTTGCCTGGTTTAAGGAGCAAACAATGCCGGCTATAGAGTACATGAGTGAGTTAGGTGCCAACGTCTACCATATAGACGGAGGCAAGAGTATAGACGAGGTGCATCAAGATATCTTAGAAAAGTTAGGGTTATAATAAACATCTCTATGCAAACAATACAAAAAGATTCAAAAAAGATTTTAATAAAATTAAGTGGTGGTGCATTAAGTAATGGTGAGGAGAAGTATACAGAGAGTGTGCTAAAGGAGACAGCCGACCAAATAAAAGAGGTGCAGGATGCTGGCTATGAGGTGGCACTAGTAGTAGGCGGAGGAAACTTATTCCGCGGTGCAGAGCTTGCAGGCAACGTAGGCATACGTCGCAGTACTGGCGACTACATAGGCATGTTGGCCACTGTGCAAAATGCCCTTGCTGTGCGTGACTATTTTGAGTCTCAAGGCCTTGTGGTACGAGTAAGCTCAGCTATCTCAATGCCTCAGGTGTGCGAGCCTTATCTACCACAGCGTGCACGTAGGCACTTGGCTAAGGGTCGTATTGTTATATTCGCTGGAGGCACAGGTATGCCATACTTTACTACAGATACTACTGCTGCCCAGAGAGCATTGGAGCTTAATTGTGGCACGCTTGTGCTTGCTAAAGATGGTGTAGATGGAGTATACACAGCAGACCCAGATACAGACCCAGCAGCAACCAAGATAAATAAGATTACAGCCACAGAGGTCATAGAGAAGGACTTAAAAGTGGCCGATGCCTCAGCGATAGCAATGTGTAGAGACAACGGCTTGCCAATAAGAGTTGTGAGTATGAAGGATATTGCTAAGTTAAATGATGAGACACTAGGTACCACAGTGCTGCCTGAGTAGATTGTCAAAAGGTAAAAGGCGTGCATAATACACTTATGATAGCCAGCACAAACCAGCAAAAAGAAATTTTACGAGAAGGCGGAAAACGTCTTGGTGGATTGTTGCGCACACTTGGAGAGATGGCACAGCCTGGTGTAACTACTCAGCAATTGGAGGACAGAGCTAGAGAGATAATAGTAGAGCATGGTGATACACCAGCCACATTAGGTTACACACCGTCAGGTGCTGGTAGGCCATACCCAGCTGCGCTCTGTGTCAGTATTAACAACGAGATAGTGCACGGTATACCTAACGAGCAGCCTAAGACACTGCAAGATGGTGACATAGTGTCTATAGATTGCCTCTTGAAGCACCGAGGTCTTATAGTAGATTCGTGTGTCACAGTAGGAGTCGGTAACATAAGTACAGAGAGTCAGAGACTTATAGAAGCAGCCAAGGAGGCACGTATAGAGGCAATAAAGGCCGCAAAGGCAGGTAATACTGTCGGAGACATTGGCCACGCAGTACAGCTCGTAGCAGAGAAATATGGTTACTCGGTACCACGCGAGCTCGGAGGTCATGGCGTTGGGCAACAAGTACATGAGGAGCCATTTATACCTAACTATGGCGCACCAGGCAGCGGAGAAAAATTAGAAGAAGGCATGGTGCTCGCAATAGAGCCTATACTCATGGCAGGCAAGCCACAAATAAAAGAGATGCCAGACGGTTATACATACGAGAGTAGAGACGGCAGCGCCTCAGCCCAGTTTGAGCATACTGTAATAATAACCAAAAAAGGGGCAGAAGTGCTTACTTCGTAGTTTTGTGTATAATACTTAATAATGAAAACATCAGAAGTACGTAAGAAATATCTAGATTTTATGCAGGAGCGTGGTCATGTCATAGTGCCTGGTAGCCCACTAGTACCAGAGAATGATCCAACAACACTATTTACAGGCTCAGGTATGCAGCCAATGATACAATACCTACTTGGTACCAAGCACCCGCAAGGTACTAGGGTCTCAGACTCACAGAAATGCTTTAGAGCAGACGACATAGAAGAGGTGGGAGATAGTAGACACACGACACTTTTTGAGATGCTTGGTAACTGGTCATTTGGGGATTATTTTAAAGAGCAGCAGATAAAGTGGATGTGGGAGTTCTTAACAAAAGAGCTTAAGTTAGACCCAAATAGACTATATATAACAGCCTTCGGAGGGGACGAGCAGGCAGGCTTACCTAAAGATGAAGATGCTCCTAGGGTTTGGCAAGAGTTATTCAGTAGTGTCGGCATAGAGGCAGGCATAGCAGACATGGGTAGTGAGGAAGTTGGAGGTAAGAGAGGTATGAAAGATGGCGAAAGGATTTTTTACTATGACAGTGCCAAGAACTGGTGGAGCAGAGCAGGAGTACCAGAGAACATGCCTGCAGGAGAACCGGGTGGGCCAGACTCTGAGATGTTTTACGAGTTCACAAGTATTGAGCATGACACTAAGTGGGGCGAGCATTGTCACCCTAATTGTGACTGCGGGCGTTTCATAGAGATTGGTAATAATGTGTTTATGCAGTACTTAAAACAAGAAGACGGTACATTTAAAGAGCTTGAGCACAAGAACATAGACCACGGTAGTGGCTTAGAGCGATTGGTAGCAGCTACTAATGACAGCGCAGACGTATTCACTATAGACGTCTTCCAGGACATAATAAAACCATTAGAGCAAAAGAGTGGTAAGGAGTACTCTGATGTACAATACCAAGCGTCATTCCGTATTATTGCAGACCATCTGCGTGCCGCAGAGACTATGATAGAAGAAGGTATATTACCAAGTAACACAGAGCAAGGATACTTTACTCGCAGGCTAATAAGGAGGAGTATAATACATGCAGATAAGCTTGGTGTGCCAGCAGGAGAGCTCTCAAATAATCATGCAGTCAAGGCAGAGGAGCTACAGTTTCGAAAGACTTTAGAGAAGGGGTTAAAGGAGTTTAATAAGATTAAAGAGCTTGAAGGTAAAGAAATAACAGGCCATGATGCCTATGTGTTATTTACTACATACGGCTTTCCTATAGAGCTTACGCAAGAGTTAGCAGAGGAGCTAAATATAGGTGTAGACATAGAGCAATTTAAAAAAGAGATGCAAAAGCACAAGGAAGAGAGTAGGGTTGGTGCTGAGCAAAAGTTTAAAGGCGGACTTGCCGATACTAGTGAGGAGACAACGGCTTATCATACTGCCGCACACCTTATGCTTGCGGGGCTGAGGAAAGAGCTTGGTGATGGTGTTACTCAACGAGGTAGTAATATTACCGCAGAGCGCGTTCGTTTTGACTTTACTTACAGCGAGAAGGTAGAGAGAGATGTCTTAGACAAAGTAGAAGACTATGTGAATGGTGCAATTAACGCTGGAGCAAGCGTGGTTGTAGAGGAGATGGACAAGGAAGCGGCCAAAGAGAGTGGAGCAGTAGGAGCATTTTGGGATAAGTATCCGGATATAGTGACTGTATATAATATAAAAGGTAGTGACGGTACAGTATACAGCCGCGAGCTCTGTGGTGGTCCGCATGTAGAGAGCACTCAAGACTTAAGCAAGTTTGGTAAGTTTAAAATTAAAAAAGAGTCCAGCAGCTCAGCTGGCGTAAGGCGCATTAAGGCAGTGTTTGTCGCTGAGTAGTTAGGCATGCTATACTTTACGCATGTTTAGACACGCATTAAGCCTTGTGGTTATAATTGTATTTCTACTTTCTCCAACTGTACACGCAGGGTACCAAGTTGTGCCCAATCAGCAGGTCGCTCAGGCTGTACCACCAACAGTGCACCTGCAGGCTGATGCACAACTGCAGTCACAATGTACTACTTGTACATTTACTACGTACCGCTTAGTAAGGCAACTCAACTGTGGTGCTGTAATTGCTGTTACTGACTTGGCTGGCAAGCCCACATGCAAGATGGTACCAAGAGTTACAGAGCAAGGAGCAGTAGAGCTGTTATGGAGTACAGTAAACTCTACTGTTGCATTTATAGACTTAGGTGTCGGGCACGTTACTCTTGGGAGTGGTAAGCGTATCATTACTCCACAGGAAAGTACTACTTATAATATGACTGTTATAAATGAAGACGGTGTTGTGGGTTCTTGCTCGGCACGTATAGAGGTTAACAATATCGGGCACGGAGAACTATACGAGACACAAATTGGAGACGTCCCCGTTCCGACTGCAGACATAGTACTTAATGATGACAATAGTGCCATAAACTCAATAACAGTTGATTCAGAGGCTCAGTATCAGCCATATATAGAGCCGTGGTATATGGTGTGGCTCCATAGCATATGGTCATGGATTGTATTTATGATTATTGTAATTGGGTCAGTGCTCTACTATGTAATAAAGTGGTTTGTACGTAAGTCTAATCAGTAGGTAATAAAAAAGCCCGGACCAGTATTAATTAAAATACTAAATTGGTCCGGGTTTTTAGAGTCTAATGCTTGGTTATTGTTATTTTCCAAGCATCTCCTAGGTCTTCCCAGACATAGTCTGGGAATCCAAGGAACTCTAATTTTGCCAACACTTCTGTAACCGTTGGGTATACAGATTTATAGGCAAAAATTTTTTCGGATGACGCCTCCCTTATGGTTCTATTTCCCATAGGTTGTCCTCCGAAAATATGTAGGCGGTTGTGTCTACATAGGGAAGGAGTATAACATGTATTACATCTTATACAATGCTTTGGTTAACATGTCAAACTTATGTCAACCATATCGCTCTAGGCTTGCACTAAGAGGCAATTTTTGGTAGCATAGCGCGCATATGACAATAAATAAAGAGACTGTTAAAGAGTTATTTGAGGCGGGTGCTCATTATAGCTATACTAAGAGCCGTAGACACCCCAGTGTACTAGAGTACATATTTGGACAAAAGGGTAAGAATGATATATTTGACCTAGAGCAAACATCCATGATGCTAGAAAAAGCTAAAGAGGCAATAGCTGAGCTTACTAAGGCAGACGGGCAGGTACTATTTTTGGGAGGTAAAAATGAGGCTCGTGATATTATGCGTAATGCCGCTGACGGTAAGGGGCAGCCACACTCATGTGCTCGTTACATAGGAGGTACACTTACCAACTTTAAAGAGATACGTAAGAGAGTAGACAAACTAGAGAAGTTAATGGCTGACAAAGAGTCAGGTGCTTTAGATAAGTTTACTAAGCTAGAGCGACTAATGATAGACAGAGAAATAGCCGATTTAGAGCAAAAGTTTGGAGGCCTACTTTCTATGAAGAAGTTGCCCGTGGGAGTTTTCGTGGTAGATCCAGAGTTTGAGAACAAGGGAGTAGCAGAGGCACAGCAACTCGGTATACCTGTGATAGCTATATCAAATAATGATTGTAACATATCAAAAATCACATACCCAGTGCCTGCTAACGATACTACTCGTAAGAGTATAAAGTATATAGTAGAGCAAATAGCAGGAGCTATTAAATAATAATTAACTAAAATAAATAGTATGGCAAGTTCAATGGAAGACATCAAGACTCTTAGAGATGATACAGGTGTATCTATAATGCAGTGTAAGAAAGCACTTGAAGAGGGGGGTGGAGACATAGAGAAAGCCAAGGTGCTATTACGTAAGGTGAGTTCACAAATAGCAGACAAGAAGGCAGATAGAGATTTAGCTTCTGGTACTGTTGGTGTATATCTACACCAAGGAGGTAGTGTAGCTGGTGTTATTGTGCTTTCGTGTGAGACAGACTTCGTAGCTAAGAATGAAGAATTTAAGGCATTGGCGTATGACATAGCTATGCATGTGGCAGCAATGGCACCACAGTTTCTTACAAAAGATGATGTTAAAGATGAGGATGTAGCTGCAGCGAAAGCAGTCTTCGAAGAAGAGGCTGCAGACAAACCTAAAGACATGCAAGAGAAGATTGTTGTGGGTAAGATGAATTCATATCTAAAAGAAAAGGTATTAATGGAGCAACCCTTTGTAAAGGATGCAGATAAAACTATAAGTGAACTAGTAAAAGAGGCTACACAAAAGTTTGGTGAGAGAGTCGAGATAACTCGTTCAGAGCGCTTTGGTGCGTAAATATTAGCAAATGCTAATTGCGTGTTACAATTAAGATATGATGGCATTAATAATTTTTATTATAACGATAGTCTTACTTGTTGGGTTATTTGTAGTTAAGTATATTGAGGTTAAGGCTGGCAAGATGTTATTTGCACAGAATCTACGTACTAGATGTAATTCATATATTACATCTATAGAGCTGCGTTGTGCAGCAGAGTGTACAATAGACAATGCACGTTACTTGTGTAGTAAGGTATACAATATTGTTACTCATAAATTTGCTAAAGTCACTGCGAGTATAGCTAAGAAGATAGAGTGGAGGGCTCGTAGTGTGGCACATAAAAGCGCTAAGGCCAAGGCTGATGGGGAGGAGGTAAGGGAGAATGGTTTCCTTAAAGATGTGCAAGAGCACAAAGATGGATTAGACATAGAAGAGGTTGCCCAGCGGCACAAGCTGTAGTAATATAGTGCGCATTGCATAGTAGTTCCGCAATTGTTCGTTAGTAGTATACATAAGCCAGAATAGCTCAGTTGGTAGAGCAACCGCCTTGTAAGCGGTAGGTCAGCAGTTCGAATCTGCTTTCTGGCTCAATTAAAAATCCCCTATATGGGGATTTTCTTATATTATAGAAAGCGATACTAGTAAAAAGCCTAGTATCTAATCTGGTTACTCCTTAGTCTGATCAGGTGTGGCTGTGTTAGTTTCTTCTATTAGTTCTGGTAGGAGTACCTTCATGTCAGATAGGCTTTTAAAGCCATTATAAGTTTTACCATTTATTACTAGCGCTGGTAGTGAGGCTCCTACCTTGTTTATTCTTACTAAGGTTCTTAATGCAGATAAATCTAGGTTAGCATCAAAGGCGTATATGCGCAGGTCATCATGGTCGTTACTGAGTTTGTTTAGTACATATCCCTGACGCTTGCATGCGCTACAATTGCCATCGTTAGAGTAAAAATATAGTACCACCGTTGGTGCTATATCACACTTGTCTATAACTTTACGCATAAGCAGAAGGTCTTTTATTTGAAGTATAGAGTAACGTCTTTTAAGTCTTATTACCTCTGGGTCATTAGTACCTAGTTGTCCCTCCATGTAGGACAGCTTGCTTCCAAGAGTATTAAGCTCGCTAGAGAGTATAGTACTCTCAGTTATCTGTCCACAAGAGAGTTCTTGTAACAGCTCAAACTGTGTCTCTAACGAGAGTATATCTATGCTCATTTTCTCCTCTATTGCGCGCACCTGCAGTAACTTATCTTCGCTGAGCTTATTACTTATTAATATAGTAGTAACGAAGATGGTACTCGTAATAATAAATGCCAGTAAGTATCTCTTATAGTTCATAATTAATTATCTTATTACCTTCCATTTAGATTCTGCACCTACAGTGGCTCGCACTACAGCCCCGGTTAGCCATACGGGGGCAATTAATCCGTACAAAAGTAAGTACAGTGCGGTATCCCTTTTACGTACCCTGGTATGAGATATTTGCGCAGCATAGTGAAGTATTATTAGTAGTACTAAGATTAGTATCAACACCATGAATATAAGTGCGCTAGTATTTATATAAAACCAATCAAATCTGGGTACAGAGAGTGTAAAGCCAGCTGTGTAAACATGTACTAGTGCATCTAACAGATAAGAGACAATATTTGTTAATAGTAGGCCGAATACGTATACTCCACCAAATATACTTACAAGAGTCGTAGGAAGTACTAGAATGCCTATGTTGCCGTATTTAATGTTGCCCACCATATGTTTGTAGTCCCATGTGTTCATAAGGAAGCCGTACATCCACCTTATGCGCTGTCTGTATAAGCTGTATAGTGTATCAGGAGAGATTGTCATCACCTTGGCTAAGGGCTCATTCGCAATCCTTTTATAGTTGCTCTGTAAGCGTAGACCCATCTCGAAGTCTTCTGTGCCATGTGCATGTAGCCATACATTATCTGCGCACTCAGATACCTCTATGATATCGGCCCTACGAAAGATAGAGAAGGGCCCAGGAGTGACAATGATAGAGTCTATCATGCTAAACACGCGGCGCATAAAAATACCAGCCATATACTCCGCCCTCTGCATCATTTGTAGTATATTTTTTGGGTTATCTATCATTATTGCTGGTGTGACGGCACTTACCTCACTGTCGTTTATAAATTGGTGTGCTATAAGCATAAGTGCACTAGGGTCTACGAATGAGTCAGCATCTAAGCAGCCTATTAGCTCGCTGTTACTATTACTTAGTGCCATATTCATTGCACTTGCTTTACCACCGTTTTCTTTATCTAGGGCGGTTATTTGTTTGTATTCACTCGCAAATTTATGTGCAATGTTAGACGTCTCATCTATAGAGCCGTCATTTACCACGAGTATATGCAGCTTGTTCTCAGGGTAGTCTAAGGCAAGCAATGAAGTGAGAGTAGCTGCAAGAGATTTTTCCTCGTTATAGCAGGGTACAGCTATCGTGACCTCGGGTAGACAGTCTTTATGCACAGACGCTTGTGGCTCTTGGTTGGACTTGTTTTTGTTGTGAGATATAAAAGATATAAGTAAAAAGACTTCAAAATATAGTGATATATATAGGAGTGCATACATGATAGTCATATCTATAGTCATTGTGCAAAATACTAGCATACTATAGTTAAAACTGGTAGTATTTGTAACAGGGTTACTTAAATTTTACTAAATATATAACACATATCTATGGAGGCTTTATTATTGTTGGGCGTTGGTGGATTATTCGTTTTCTTAGGCACTATATCTAGTCGTCTATCAAGTATAGAGCAGCATTTACTAGGTAAAGCAAAGGGTATTCATGGTACTATCGCAGCAGATGCTACTAAGGGTGTGGATTCTGAGACTAAAACAGAGATACCAGTACAGGCTATAGATGATGTTTTTGTGCGTGGACAGAGTCCAGTAGTAGAAGATTTGAGCGTACAACCGGTTGTTTTACCACAGGATAATAAGCCTAACGTATTTGCAAATATAGTAGAGTGGCTAAAAGAGGATTGGCTTATGAAGCTTGGTGCACTACTGCTGTTATTGGCTATTGGTTGGTTTGTGCAGTACGCATTTATCAATGACTGGGTGAGTGAGGCATGGAGTATAGGTTTAAGTATACTTGCCGGTGTATTAATAATGTTAGGTGGATATTATTGGTCTTTAAGTCATAGAGCTCAAGGTGGAGTATTATTGTCCTTAGGTTCGGCAGTTGTACTGGTAGCTGTGTTTGCAGCAAGAGAGTGGTACGGCCTCTTTACTCCGTTGTTTGCCCTTATGATAATGTTCGCATCTGTTACGTTTACAATGTTATCGTCTCTTAGGTTTAACAACAGGGCACTAGCATACACTTCTGTTGCTATGGCCGCTCTTGTCCCACTACTTACCAACTCTCCTGAACCACTTTTCTTTAGTCTGTTTTCATACTTGCTTGTGGTGGCGCTCGGTTCATTGTGGGTAGTATATATTACCAACTGGCGGGGGCTTATATTAGAGAACTTTATTATTGTCTCATTATTTAGTGTTCCATATTGGCTTGGTACACAACTCACTGTGGGTATTAATGAGGTTTTATTCATATTCGTATTTGCAGCCCTGTTCTTTATAACAAGCCTTGTGGGCATATTAAGAAGCGGTGGTTCTAAAATAGGCAATATAGACATGGTTACGGCATTCGGCATAGGTGTGTTCATATTTCTATGGACGATAACCGCAGCACCTAGTGGGTTGCAGACATTTATATTGCTGGCGTGGGCACTTGTATTCGCCCTAACTTCGTATTCTACATACCTAGGCACTAAGTCTATTACACCATTTATCCTCTACGGAGGTGTTGCGTTGGCACTGGTCGCTTTTGCTACGGTTGTAGAGTTTGATGGCGCTATGCTCATGATGGCCTATACAGCCGAGGTTGCTATAGCAAGTATAGCTGTGCTCATTATCACTAAAAGAAGGGTCGTTGCCTCTAGTGTGGCGGCTTTGTTTATTGTGCCAATATTAATATCATTTGAGTATCTTACTTCTCCAATGTGGTCCAATAGTGTCACATTTGACGGTGCTATGGCCGTATATCTACTCGTTGTTGCAATGATAGTCACGGCTATTGGTATAATGTTTATATCGCCACTACCGAAGGATACTGATCTAGACGAGGTTACAATGCCTGGTCTACTTATAGGGGTTTCGACTCTGTATTTGTTCTTGCTTATATGGATGATACCTCACGCATTAGCATCATATACTGTGGCTACAGCCGTAGCCCTTGTTGTGTATACAACTATTGGTTTGATTGCCTACTTCTTGGCAGGTGGTAAGTATTATCTTATTATGCACCGGCTTGGGCAGTTGATTCTTATGGGTGTAGTACTAAGGCTGCTACTTGTAGACATATGGCACCTCGAGACAGCGGGTAAGATAGTAGTATTTGCTCTTGTTGGTGCTGCACTTATAAGTACAGCGTTTGCCAAGCGTAATCGTAAAATATAGCATAAGATACATGAGTAATTTTTGGCGAGAGTTGTATACACCATTTTTTTGCCTAGCTCCTATGGAGGATGTTACTGACATTGCTTTTAGGGAGATGTTTGCAAACTATTCTAATACTGCAGACGCCGTCTCTAAGTTAGTATTGTTTACAGAGTTTACACCTTCAGATGGGCTGGCTTTTGGTGATGACAAAGCACAAGAGAAGTTGCGGGCGAAGCTATCGTATACAGATAAGCAGAGGCCCATAGTCGCGCAGATATACAACAGTAACCCGGGTCGCATGGAGGAGGCTGCATGCCTCGTACAAGAGTTAGGGTTTGATGGTGTAGACATTAATATGGGCTGCCCAGTGAGCGCAGTGATAAAGCAGGTCTCTGGTGCTGCACTCATTAACCACCCTGATCTTGCTGTGGAACTTATACAAGCCGTACGCCGTGGTGCACCAAACATTGCTGTATCAGTGAAGACACGCATAGGTTATAGTAGTAAAAGCGATATGAATAGTTGGCTAAGCACGGTGCTACAAGAAAAGCCAGACGCACTAACAGTACACTTACGTACACGCAGCCAGATGAGTAAGGTGCCAGCACAGTGGGAGCTTATGCCAGAGATAGTTAGACTACGAGATGAAATATCACCAGATACTATATTAATAGGCAACGGAGATGTACAGAGTGTAGAGCAAGGAGAAGATTTAGTACTTAAGTATGGCTGTGATGGTGTTATGGTTGGTCGTGGTGCGTTTGGTACACCAGACTTTTTTAACAAGCCGATAGTCACACAAGGACACAAGGTACAGATGCTGATAGAGCATATAAGGCTATTTGACGAGTTGCTACTAACACCAGGCCATAAAGGCTACCATGTTATGAAGAAGCATTTTAAAGCCTATATAGGAGGGTGGAACGGTGCAAAAGAGCTCCGAGCCAAGCTGATGGCAGCAGAGTCTCCTGGTGAGGCAATAAAAGTCTTGCGAGGTGGTATATAAGTGTGTATAATGTTTCTAGAGCATTCCAACGGTATTTCCTCCCTGGACTGTTGGTATGCAAAAAGAGTCGGGCCTGGATTAGTCTGACTCTCACTATGAGCCTTCTGATGCACGACCCCTCACGTGCATCAGAGGCTTTTTTTATTTCTTTTAATAAAGCATCTCTGGTATAATGCTTATTAATGACTGATATTAATAAACAAGACGCACAGAATAATGTTGCCCTGTATACCAAATATAGGCCAACTAAGTTTAGTGAAGTCGCCGGGCAGGGCACTATAGTGACAGCACTTGAGGCGGCTATTAAGACTGGGACACCAGCACATGCATACATATTCTCTGGTACTCGTGGAGTGGGTAAGACAACTATAGCGAGACTGTTTGCCAGGGCGCTAGGTGTAAGTAGTAAAGACACTTATGAGCTAGACGCTGCTAGCAATAACTCTGTGGACGATATACGCGACTTACGCGAGTCTGTCGCGACGCTGCCATTTGATGGTGATTACAAGGTCTATATATTAGATGAGGCACACATGCTCTCTAAGAGCGCCTTTAATGCCTTACTTAAGACTCTTGAGGAGCCTCCAGCATATTGTATATTTATACTTGCTACTACCGAGCCGGGTAAGTTACCTGACACAATTCAGTCTCGCTCACAAGTGTATACATTTAAGAGTCCTAGCAGGGTCGAGCTTGCTAAGGTTATAGTAGGTATAGCGGAGAAAGAGGGCTACAAGCTTGGAGATGGCGCAGATGACCTTATTGCTGCTTTAGCCAATGGCTCTTTTCGTGATGGTATAAGTGCCCTACAGAAGGTGTTAACATCGGCTAAAGGCAAGACTATCCTCATTGATGAAGTAGAGAGCATCACTGGTGCACCACAAGGCGCACTCCTTAATGACGTGCTAAGCGGTATCGCTAATAATAAAGCAGACCAAGCGCTTGAGGCAGTAAGTGGACTAGTAGTGGCAGGTGCAGACATAAAACTGAGTCTAGAGCTGTTGCTAGAGCGTGCGCGTGCCGTGCTACTACTGCGCCACGGTGGTGCAGCTGCCGCAAGTCTATTAGAGCAGCAATTTAGCAAAGATGATTTAGTAGAACTCAGCGTCCTTGCAAACGAGTCTGATAGCGCACTCAAGTCTAACGTATTGGTGGCACTACTGCAGGCACAGTCGCAAATGCGCACCGCAAGTATTAAACACCTGCCATTAGAGTTGGCTATTATTGAGTTGTCTGCTGAATAGTATGATTAAAATAGACGCAGACACTACTATTTTCTTAGATTTTGATGACACACTTTTTGACTATACTAAGGCGGTTAACCACTTGTTAGAGGAGGTGGAGGTATATGGTATAACAAAGGACGACTGGTATAGTACATATGAGAAGATAAAAGCGGAGCATGGTGCATATAATAGAGAGGAGCACTTTAAGCTGATGTCGGAGATTGCCTCCGAGGATATCGACCTAAAAGCAATATACAGAAAGTATATATCAAAGCCAGGTGTGTACCTGTTTAAAGATGCTATAAAGTTCTTAGAGAAGTATAAGGGCAACCCAATATACATAATCTCATACGGAGAGACCGAGTACCAAAGAGAGAAGATAAGCGGCTCTGGCATAACTAAATATGCAAAGGATATAATAGTGACAATCGGTAGCAAGGCTGGTGTTATAAATGGTATCTCTTATAAGAAAGGCGTCTTTATAGATGATAGAGTAGTGCATGCACTTGATGTGTCATCGAAGTGCAAGAATATGGATACATTGCTGATAGATAGGAGGGGTGAGCACGAGAGAGGTAAAGTAAGGGTATACAGTATAATAAACACACTTGATGATATATGAGTAAAGATAAAAAATTAAAAATAGTTACAATAGGTGGAGGTACAGGCTCCTTTACACTGCTTACAGAGCTTAAAGAGCTACCTAATGTAGATATATCAGCGATAGTCGCCATGAGTGACTCAGGAGGCTCTACTGGTAGACTCCGTGTAGACATGGGCGTGCTGCCTGCAGGAGATGTGCGCCAAGCACTTGTGGCCCTGTCCAATTCGTCAGAGTACTTGCGTAAACTCTTCACTTACCGTTATGAGGTCGGCAGCATGACAGGACATACATTTGGTAATCTATTCATCTCGACCTTGGAGGAAATATCTGGCTCACTAGAGGAGGCGGTTAGCCAGGCCTCTAAGATTCTCGGAGTAAAGGGAAATATATACCCAGTTACACTTACTGACCACCAACTAGAGGTAGAGATGCCTAACGGTGAACAAGTACATGGCGAGGGGGACATAGACAACAGGTATATTGCTGGTTATACAAGTATTCGGCTTACAGACTCCCCGGTGCTTAACCCTAATGCGGCACTCTCAATAGAGCAGGCAGACATCGTAATAATAGCCCCCGGTAACTTCTATTGCTCTATAATACCAAATATGATAACACCAGGACTAAGTGAGATATTGCAAAGGAGTAAAGCCAAGAAGGTGATGATAGCTAATTTACTTACTAAAGAGGGTCACACGAGCGGTTTCACTGTTGCAAAGTTCCTCACTGAGCTTGAGAGTTTATCAGGTGGTTTTGTACCAGACGTAGTTGTGTATAATTCAGTTAAGACTGTTACACAAGAGATTGAAGAGTTGTATAAGAGCGAGGGAGGTGAGTTGGTAGAGCTTGGTGATGTATCAGAGTTTGAGGAAAAGCATGGTGTAGAGTTTATAGGTGCTGATATTGTAGCAAGCACTCCATCGTCTTCACAAAGTAAGGCAGATGTAGTTAAGCGCTCTTACTTAAGGCACGATGCTAAGAAGCTGCTTAAACTACTCGACCTAGAATAATTAAGGTGGAAAAAACTTCAAAAAATGGTATAAAGTGCACGCAGTGCACGCAATAGTGCACTATAAACATTATATTGCCAGATCGTCTAATGGTAGGACTGCGGCTTTTGGTGCCGTCTATCTAGGTTCGAATCCTAGTCTGGCAGCCGACATATTTTCACCAAATTTTTGATTTGGCCAGAAAATAGTCGCTTCAAAAAACATTCTTGTTTTTTGAAGTATCTCGATTTATTGAGGAAGTATGAGATCAAAGCGACTACATTATGGACTCCTCCACCACAAAAAACCAAAATACAGTCTACATATTAAAATGTGCAGACGATACGTTATACACCGGGTGCACAAATAATTTAGATAAGAGGCTACACCAGCACAACAATTTAAAGTCTGGCGCACATTACACCAAGTTACGCAGGCCAGTAGAGTTAGTCTATTCAGAAACCCACAGTACCCTAGCCGAGGCCAGAGCCAGGGAGGCGGAAATAAAGAGACTGACCAAGATACAAAAGCTGAGCTTAATAAAAGGTTCGTATAAGTAATCTTCTAAGTCTTATATAACTTGATACTACGCTTGCCATGCTGTAAGCTACACCACACTATGTCACATCAACAAGGGCTCGTTACATTCGCTAATGTCTCATATGAACATGAGGAGAATAAGCCGATACTTATAGATACCAGTTTTGCGCTACGCCGTGGCGCTAAGTTTACCCTTATGGGGCAAAACGGGGCTGGTAAGAGTACTATATTCGGCCTCATTACAGGAATGTACACTCCAGACGATGGCAATATTAATATTATGCCTCGTACTACAATAGCAATATCTAGGCAAGTGATACCAAGAGGGGAGTTAGACTTAACTGTGCGAGAATTCTTCGCTAAGACTTTCACAGAGAAAGAGTATGCAATAGACCCTAAGATAGATGCAGTACTAGAGGTAGTGAATCTTGCACCTAAGATAGGTACAAAAGTTTACGATACATTTAAAGAGCGTACAGTAGGAAGCTTCTCTGGTGGGCAGCAGGCACGCTTATTATTGGCCTCGGCCTTAATACAAAATCCAGATGTACTGCTACTAGATGAGCCCACTAACAATCTAGATGTTGAGGGTATTGCACACCTTACAAGCTTTCTTAAAGAGTATAGTAAGACGGTGGTAGTCATATCTCATGATGCAGCATTTCTTAACGCCTTTACACAAGGGGTGTTGTACCTTAATTTACAAACAAAGGCTATAGAAAAGTACGATGGTAACTATGATGACGTGCTAGGAGAGATAGAGCTACAAATAGAGAAAGAGAAGCGGAAAAACGCACAAATGGCAAAAGAGATACAATCAAATAAAGACAAGGCAAACTTCTTCGCCCACAAGGGTGGTAACATGCGTATGGTGGCCAAGCGTATGAGAGAGAAAGTCGATACTTACGAGAGCGAGAAGGTGGATGTGCGCAAAGAAGATAAGACGATACGGAGTTTCAGTATCCCAACACAAGATGGCGTACCTGTAGAGGTTATGAGTCTGACCGAGTATACAGTAGTACGCAACCATGAGCCTAAGCAAGTTAAGAGAGACGTACTCCTTAAACGCGGAGATCACACACACATTGTCGGGCCTAACGGTATCGGTAAGACAACCTTGTTAGAGTCACTGGCCTCTGGTCATGCAGCTGGAGAGCATGTAGCAAAAGGTACCATCATAGGATATTATCGGCAAGACTTTTCCAATCTAGATTTTGACCAGACAGTCTACGATTGTCTTATAGACTCAATGAAGAAACAAGACGAGGAGGAGATGCGCTCACTAGCTGCAGGCTTCTTACTGTTTGGGCAAGTTATGGGTGCAAAAATAGGTACTCTGTCAGAAGGACAAAAGGGGCTCGTAGCATTTGCACGGCTAGCCCTCATGAAGCCAGGGCTCCTTATACTAGATGAGCCCACTAATCACATTAACTTCCGCCACATACCAATAATAGCTAAAGCCCTTAGTGAGTATAAAGGCGCGATGCTACTCGTGTCCCACGTTCCAGAGTTTGTAAGTCAGATTAAAATTGATACAGTTTTTGACCTTGGTAAAAAAGTTTAAACACCAGAGCTCTACTATGGTGTTTGGGTTGTTAATTATAATAAATATTATGCATGGGTTTCACTCGCAATAAACTCCGGAAAGTTTTTCTTAAGTAGCGGCAGAAATGTATTGTACCTATCAACCTGCTTGAGCAATATTTTTGATAGGCAGAATTTTGAACAACTTGTTGCACGTTGTCGGTTTTTTTTAAATATCTTATCAGCAATACCGTTCCCTGTGGCTGATTTTGTCTCAATAATAATAAAATCTTTTGGAGCATGGACAACTTTTTGAGATTTTATTCCGCAAAAGGTGAGCGCATAATCAATTGTCATTCTTTCTCCACCACGTTTGGCCACAAGGGTTATTCTTTTATATTTCTATTGTATCTACTCTAGCTATGCTCGGCTTGGTACAAAGGTCAAGGCCTTTCCTTTCTTGTCTCCGCGGCCGGTGCGGCCTATACGGTGGACATAGTCGTCAAATTGCTGAGGTAGATCGTAGTTTATTACGTGACTCACGTTGTCTACGTGTATACCTCTTGCGGCTACGTCTGTGGCTACTAGCACTCGGGCGTTGCCACTTTTAAACTTTTTAAGTGCGCGCTGTCTCTGTACGTGGCTTTTGTTACCGTGTATAGACTCTGCAATTACATCGTTATCCGAGAGCTGGTGTGCTAGCTTACTCGCGACATGTTTCATGGCTACGAATATTATTACTCTAGAGAATTCTTCTTTAGAGAGTAGTAACATAAGTGTCTCAAACTTGTCTGCTTGGGTAAAGGGTACTACATCTTGCTCTATGGAGTTTGTTACATCCTTTTTCTTTACAGATATCTCAACAGGGTCTTTAAGGAAGTCGTGTACCACCTTCTGCGCGTCTTTAGTCATGGTTGCAGAGAAGAAGAGCGTCTCCCTACTGTCTGGTGTGCCACCTATTATAGTGCGTATGTCACCTATGAAGCCCATGTCTAGCATACGGTCGGCCTCGTCTAGTACTAAGGTTGTTACATCGTTTGTGCGTAAGTGACCTTGTCGCTGTAAGTCTAATACACGCCCAGGGGTACCAATTATAAAGTGGTTATCTCGCTTAAGAGCCCTTATTTGTGGTCGTATGTTTACACCTCCTACACATATTGTAGAGTATAGGTGTAGCCCAGCAGAGAACTTTTTAAGCTCATCGTCTATCTGTATTGCTAGCTCACGAGTTGGTGTGAGTATAAGTGTCTTACGCATCTTACCGCCCTTATCTTCATGCATAGTCTTGTGTATAAGTGGTAGCAGGAAGGCAGCCGTCTTTCCTGTGCCTGTCTCAGCGAGTCCTATTACATCATGACCATGCATTATGTGTGGGATTATCTGATCTTGTATTGGAGATGGGGTAGTGATACCCATGTTCTCTACAATATTAGAGATTTTTGGGTCTAGTCCAAAAGTTTTGAATGTATTTTTTGGCTCGTACACTACCTCTTTTATTTCTACTGGGTTTTTATTTATAAACTGTGATGGGTCAAAGCTTGGCATCTTGCGTGGTCCACGGCCGCCTCGGCGTCCGCCACCGCCGTTGCCACCACGAAATCCACCACCGCCGTTGCCACCACGTGCGCCACCACTTCGTTTCTTAAAGTTGTTGCCGCCACGCTTAAAACCACCACCACTGGCTGGCCCATTACTTGTTTTACCTTTACGCCAGCCACCACTGTTCCTATTACCTCCGCCACTAGGGCGGCTTTTTCGTTGTTCCATATTAAAATTTAGTTATTTATTAATTAGTATGTAGGTATCAAACCCCATAATAACTAACAAAAATTAGTTGAGCCTTAAAACCTTGCGTGGTATAATGACATATATACTGGATTAAGTCAAATTATACTATTAAGCATATTAATGTATAATAATATTAATGAATTTTTTTACTAGGTTTCAGACTATTGCAGAGGTAGATAAAGAGCAGGCTATAAGCTCAATGATTGAAGATGCTACGCCAGATTTTGATTTCTTTTACCTTACTGTACTCTCTGTACTCATGGCTAGCTTCGGCTTATTGGCTGGGAGTGAGACTATTGTGATAGGGAGTATGCTACTGGCACCTATAATGGGCCCTGTGCTTGCACTAGCATTAGGGCTGTCGATGTCTAATCACTCTCTTATAGGTCGCTCTGTTAGCTCACTGGGCAGGGCCACTGCCATTGCTGTCGGCGCCTCTGCGTTGGCTGCGTTGCTATTTTCTTTTGGTAGTTTTGGCAGCGGTGAGGTGGCTAGTAACAGCATAATCTTCGCGCGTACACAGCCTACACTCTTATATTTCGTAGTGGCTATAGTGGCAGGGCTTGCTGCTGCGTATACCGTAGTGCAGCCACATCTATCGTCGGGCCTTACTGGTGTGGCAGTAGCAGTAGCACTTATACCTCCGCTTGCTGTTGTTGGTATTGGTATAGCTCACTTAAACTTGCCTATGGCAGCTGGGGCATTAGTTATGTACCTAGTTAATGTAGCCGGCATTGTGTTTGCTGCTATGCTCTCGTTCTCTCTTATGGATGTGCACGGTAAAAGAAAGCAGGCAGACAGCAAGATAGCCCAAGAGGAGCACAGGGTAGAGGTAGAGGAGCAGAAAGTAGAGGATATTAAAAATAATGTAGAATAATTTTATGCCAGAAGAAGGATTTGCAAGACTTTCAGTAGAAGAGAGAACTCCTAGAGAGCTAAGAAGAACTCTTGTTGGACTAGAATTAAATATAGCAGAATTAAGTACGAGGATAATTAAGGCAATAGAGCAAGGAAACTTGAGTGACCATGACCTCGGTGAGATAAATAGCCTGACCTCGCAAGTTATAGGAATAAAAGAAAAGATAGACGACTTCCAGCCTGTCGCTCAGTCTGCTGTAACAGCTTTAGCACAAAAGTTTAACGAGTTAAACGCAAAATATAATAAACCAATTACACCATCTGGAACCGTAGAACTTCTTAAAGAGCCTCTAACACTAGAAGAGAGGTATGCTGAAGTAATAAATAAGGCGAACAGTTTGGTATACGATTATAGGAACTCAAGCAGTCAGATTAATGACAGGGTACAAATAGCAAACATGGTCGAAAATATTAAGAGAGAGTTAGAAGGTGCATACCAGTATTATACTGCATCAGGTTCTGCTGCAGTAGCACCAAACATTGGTGACATGACACCAGAGCAAGAGGTTGATATGTTAATAAGATTACTAGATTCTAAGATTAGAGACTTAAGAAGCAGTAACTAAGTTGAATAAACCACTATTATGAGCCAAGGTATCAAGAGGCAGCGTGCACAGCAAATAATAAAATACCTCAAGAAGACATATCCGAAGCCGAAGACAGAGCTAAAGTATAATAGTAGTTTTCAATGTCTTGTAGCCGTTATGCTTTCTGCACAATGTACAGATAAGCTGGTAAATAAAGTTACAAGAGCTCTGTTTAAAGAGTATAAGACAGTACAGGATTTTGCTCAGGCTGACATAATGGAGCTAAGTAGCCTGATATCAAGTGTGAGCTTTTATAACAACAAGGCTAAGAATGTTATTGCAAGTGCGAAGTATATATTAGAGAATTTTGGTGGCAGGTTGCCTAAGCATACTAAGCAGATGATAGAGCTACCAGGCGTGGCGTACAAGACAGCCACGGTGGTGCTAGGAGAGGTGTATGATATATGGGAGGGCATAGCCACAGACACGCACGTGCGCAGGTTTGCGTTAAGGTTTGAGCTTACGACTAATACTGACTTAACTAAGATTTCTTATGACCTTGAGGAGTTGTTTAATAAGGCAGATTGGAAGTATGTTAACAACGGCTTAGTGCTGTACGGGCGTTATATATGCAAGGCAAGGCCACATGATTGTGCGGAGCACCCACTAACTAAGCTAATACCAAGTGCAAACAACATATGGCCCAAGGCAAAGTAAATTATGCTAAAATATTAGCATGACAGAGTTATACAAAAAGTCACAGAAGGTCGCCGTGTTTGATGTAGACGGTACTATATTCCGTGATAGTTTGCTCATACGCTTGGTAGAGGCTCTTATAGAGAGTGGTCTTTTCCCTAGTGCTGCAAATGACAACTATAGTAAAGAGTACCAACGGTGGCAAGAGAGGAGAGGTGGCTACCATGAGTATATAAGTGCAGTTGTAGAAGTTTTTAAAAATAACATTAAAGGTGTGCCATACGGCGAGTTTAAGGATTTGGCAAGAGTGGTAGTAGCTACACACAGCAAGCACACGTACAAGTACACACGTAACATGGTTAAAGAGCTTAAAGCGCAGGGCTATTACATGCTCGCTATATCACACTCACCTAAGACTATACTTGATGAGTTCTGTACCACACTAGGGTTTGATAAGGTCTATGGCATGATCTACGAGATAGGACCCTCAGATAAGTTTACTGGTGCAATTACTGATGAGCACCTGATGCTTAATAAGGCAAATATCTTAAAAAGAGCAATAGAAAAGGAGGGTCTAAGCCTAGAGGGCTCTATAGGGGTCGGTGATACTGAGGGAGATATCCCAATGCTAGAGATGGTGGAGAGGCCTATATGCTTTAACCCAAACAGCTCTTTATACAAACAAGCACAAATACGCGGCTGGGAGGTGGCAGTAGAGCGTAAGGACGTGGTATATAATATAAAGTAACTTCCGAGCAAGTTCTAAATGTGATCCCACGGGGAATCGAACCCCGATTGCCGGCATGAAAAGCCGGTGTCCTAACCGTTAGACGATGGGACCATGTGGAGAATATTCTACATTATTTTTATACAAGATGCTACAATAGTCTGAT
>JAMONA010000037.1 GCA_027066795.1 Candidatus Kaiserbacteria bacterium | reverse complement strand
AAGCGTAGTCTCAATGTGACTAGGCACATCTATAGCTGACACAGCTTTCTTCAGCTTTATAACTAAAAGAATAATGAAAAAGTGTTCTGATACAGCATGTGTTAGGTGTTCTACAGTGTCACCCTTCTCGCTAAAGTTTAGCTCTAGCTGTATGCCAACAAAGTAAGAAGGTGCACTTATGGTAGATATTGTTGCAATATCCATTGAGCAGAATGACTCCATATTATCTGCCAGGTTACTGCTGATATCGCTAAAATGTAACTCATCCATTAGCATCTCCAATAAGTGACTCCTACGACTTCGACCACAAGAGTGGCCGCCAGAATCGTACATACTGTATAGCCTTTTGGTTATTGCTAATACAAGAGCTAGATTCTCTTGTGATATATGATTAATCATGTGATCCTCCCTTTATCAATTTATCAGAAATTATTTTCTACAAATAATAGTAGTGCCTGAAAGGCGGGTTGTCAAACAGTAGGGCATAAAAAAGCACCCAACCAAGAGAGCCAGATGCTTTCTTGTTTGGGTGGTTGGGTTGGGCTATCTGTATAGCCCACTAGCTAAACCGCTGTTCAGGCCAGCGGTTTTGTACATCAACGTCCAGTTTCTGGGTTGGTCTACTGACATATTTTTTGCCAGCCTTGCCGTGCAAGAGTAAATAGCGGTAGTCGTAATCGTACGACGTCCTACTCTTTTTTTCAGAATGTATTCCCCTGAGTATGAGAATAAGTTGAATCCAATTTGTCTAACTTCACCTTGGAATCCAAACTCCACGTTCGGGTCTTTGATGTACCTTTCTAGGTTTACCTTGCACAATATGTGCACGAGCTCGGCAACTGTAATCCGCTCAGCCATCACAGTCGCTGGGTTGTAGGTTGTAAGAAGGAACAGAGCCGTTACAAGAGTTAAAATAGTTTTTTTCATATCATATTTCAATCTAGCTTACTGGGCCAGACCGCCTTTCCTTTTAGATTTCAATGAACTGTAAGCTAACGCTAGCATAATCACATAAAATTGCAAGTGTCAAATACTCTTTAGGTCTTATTGAGTATTTAGTGTTTTACATTTGCAATATTTCTGCAATGTGTATAATTGCTGTAGATAAGTTTCTTGGTTAGTTCCGTGGTAGCTCAGCGGTAGAGCAATCGACTGTTAATCGATCGGTCACAGGTTCGAATCCTGTCCACGGAGCTAGCCACAAAACTTATCTAAAACAAAAAGTCTCGTTGAATTACCGAGGCTTTTTGTTTTTGTATGGTATTATTTTCATACTATGGTTGAATTAATTCCAAATTGGACAAAGCCAATTAATTAAATATAAATATGGGTAGAGGGATAAGACAAGTGAAAGAGGACTTCGAATGTGAAAATTGTGGCCTAATTGTGACAGGCAACGGCTTTACTAATCACTGCCCTGAGTGCCTATGTAGTAAGCATGTAGACAATACTCCAGGAGACAGGGCAATGCTAGAGGAGTGTGGGTGCCTTATGGAGCCTATTGGGATAACTACCACACGTGGAGGTACTGCAATTGTACACAAGTGTATTAACTGTGGTGTAGAGAGTACCAATAGGACCTCCCCAGATGACGATATAGAGCAAGTGCAGAGGATTGCCCACAAGAGCAGTAGGAGAGGTAGCCGTAACTCTGTTATAATGTAATAAGTGGTAAATTTATTAGTTAATAAAACTTAATATGAATATAAATTTTAAAATAAAAGGTACAGACATAAGCGATGCAACTAGAGCCTATGCACAAGAGAAGGCTCAGACACTTGTTAAGTTTATGGGTGTTGACAGTAATACAGCACGTATGGATATAGAATTCTCAGATGACCCTAAGCATGTAAGTGGTGAGGTATACAGGGTAGACATGGTGGCAATAGCGCCAGGCCTAGACATGCACACAGTGGGGCATGGAGAGACTATGAACGCCGCAATAGACATGGCTCGTGATGATATGGCACGTAGACTAAGCAGGAGTAAAGACAAGCACAGGAGTCTGTTGCGCAAGGGTAGTAGAGCTATAAAGAAGATGTTGAGGATGTCCAGCTAGTCTCTTTCTTGCCCTCGGGTATCACTTTATCGATAACAAACTCACCAGAGTCACTCAAGTGGGCCTCTGTTATCTTAATACGCCGACCATCTTTAAAGAAGAATGTACCGGGCCAACCGTCATAGGCACAGTATTTTATATAATTTTCATAGTCGTCACTGTCTAGGCTTATCTCGCCGTCACTCTTTTTTAAAAAGTGGCAATAGGTGGCCGCTTCATGCTCTTGTGGGTCTGGTGCCAACTCTCCACTAAGCCATAGTGGGAGTGCCTCAACTAGTAGCTTGCCACCCTCACGGCTTAGCATCTCATCTAGTACAGTGCCCCGCATAGGCCACTCACTTAGCTCTATGGTTGCTTGTGCCACTATTGGGCCATGGTCCATTTTTGCATCTAGTTCTATTATGCTTACACCCATGCTCATCATGTCATCGTTAAGTAACGCCGTGCGCACTGGTGATGGGCCGCGGAGTAGTGGTAACATTGATGGGTGTATATTGAGTGTGCCTTTGCGCGGTACATCTAATAGGGATTGTGGGAGTATCTTGCCGTAGGCAAATACTATAAATGCATCCCACTCTGTATTAGCTAGCTCTGCTATAAAGTCGGCATCGAGTTCGCTAGGCTGGAGTACTATGATGTCATTACTCTCACCCCATAACTTTACCGGTGGCGGCGTAAGCACTCTACCTCGGCCAGCCTTAGAGTCTGGCGCAGTGATTATTATAGACGGCATGAGGCCTGCAGACTTCATCTCATCAAGAGCAAGCACACTCATCTCAGATGTGCCGAAGAATACTGTATTAATATCTTTAAGTTTTTGTATCATACCTAGGAGTATACGAAACTTTATAAGTATTGTACACTGTGCCGTATGAAAAGATGCGCATGGGTAAATAACAGTAATGAGCTGTATGTAAAATACCATGACGAGCAATGGGGTGTGCCAGTACACAGTGACCGTATGCTTTTTGAGATGCTTGTGCTCGAGGGTGCACAGGCAGGGCTCTCTTGGGAGACCGTACTCAAGAAACGAGAGAATTATAAAAAAGCCTTTGACAACTTCAATGTGCAAAAGGTTGCGAAGTATGGCGAGGCTAAGCAGCAAGAGCTATTACAAAATGAGGGAATAATACGGAATAGACTAAAGGTGGCCTCGGCTGTGCGTAATGCTAAGGTATTTTTACAGATTCAAAAGGAGTTCGGTAGCTTTAGTAAGTACATTTGGGCATTTGTAGGAGGTAAAGCTGTTAAAAATAAATTTAAGAGTTTAGGTGAAATACCGGTAGAGACAGATTTGTCCATAACTATATCTAAGGATTTAAAAAGGAGAGGTATGAATTTTATCGGTCCGACTATTATGTATGCTTATATGCAGGCGATAGGTATGGTGAATGACCACGAGACAGGTTGCTTTAGGCATGATAATATTTAGTGTAATGAATAAGATAAAACAGTACTTCCCTCATATCCTACTAAGTGCGTATCTAGTAGAGTTTGTATGCTTTGCCGCTAACCCTGTATCCGGCAGAGAGGTGTGGTTTATTGAAAATTTGCCGGTAATGATTATTGTATTTTTACTTGTAGTAACTTTTCATAAATTTCGTTTTTCAAATACATCATACTTTTTGATGGGATTTGCCATGATGTATCATACCTTTGGAGGGCATTACTCTTTTGAGTTTACTCCATTTGAGTTCGGTAACTCAATGCTTGAGTATCTAAACTTCGACTTCCTGTTTCCTGAGGGGCGTAATAATTTTGACAGAGTAGGGCATTACCTCACAGGTGTCTTTGCTTATCCTATTGCAGAGCTGGCCTTGGTCAAGAGGTGGGTGAGTAGCAGGTGGGTCGCTATCGTTTTTGGTATATTTGCTATTGGCTTCTTGGCTGCTACGTATGAAGTGGTGGAGACTGTATATGCACTCGTAGAGGGTGGGGCAGCTGGCTCAGCATTTTTAGGATCGCAAGGAGATATCTGGGATGCACAGAAGGACATGTTGCTAGACATACTCGGCGCAGTTACAGTTTCTATATTATTTTGGTTTAAATTTAAAAAGTAATTAAATATTTTATGAAAAACACTATATTAGCAGCAGCGTTATTAATAGCAGGTGTTATAGCGGGTTATCAATGGCAAGCATTTGATGCAGACTCAGTGCAGATACCTCTCGGCTCAGACCCGCGACTAGTGGGAGGTGATGCAGAGCCTGGGTCGCCGCTTGATGCTGTGACTATTAGAGCTGTAGGCACAGAGCCATTTTGGAGTTTTGAGTACTCGCAAGGCAACATTAAGTGGAGTGCGCCAGCAATGGACGAGATAGGCAATATAGAGCATACGTCATATGACGTAGGTTTTCTTAGAGAGGATGACGATTACCGTCTATGGGGTCTTGGTGACAGTGTTATAAATGTGCTTATATCACAAGAGTTATGTAGTGATGGTATGAGTGATATAGTTTATACACACAAGGTGAGTGTTGCCATGCCAGGCATGAAGTATAACGGTTGTGCCAACGTTGAGCTTAATAATTAACTAACCAACCTTATTAAAGTCGCTATCTATCTCCCATTGGTCTATAGTTTTGTCTATGAATAGTATGCCATTGAGGTGGTCTATCTCATGGTCAAAGATAGAGGCTAAGAAGCTGCTGGCACCGCGCTCGCTCTTTTCTCCTTTTTCATTATAGGCCTCTATGGTCATCTTGTCTGGACGCTTTACTATACCTGCTACATCAGGCCCATATTTTTCTGGCCTGCCTTGTATAGATAGGCAAGACTCATGAGACTCTTGCTTGCGGCGAGAGGTCTTGAGGATGCGTGGATTTATAAAGACCTGGTCTGGGCTAGAGTTATCACTATGCATACGACGCCTGTCAAACACGCTGCCAGCCACAACAAATATGCGTAAGGGTATACCTATTTGTGGCGCAGCTATAGCGACTCCGTATTTCTCCTTTGACAGTGCTGTAGACATATCTTTAATTATCTTCTGTATCTTGGGGGTGGTTATCTCGCTAGCCGGCACCTCTACAGACTCTCCGTGTAGTATAGGGTCGCCCTCTTTTGTTATTTTAATTGTGCTCATCTGT
The DNA here is from genome assembly GCA_027066795.1 of Candidatus Kaiserbacteria bacterium. Taxonomy (GTDB): domain Bacteria; phylum Patescibacteriota; class Minisyncoccia; order Phycocordibacterales; family UBA2100; genus S139-169. The sequence continues at coordinate 1,493 of JAMONA010000037.1, read as the reverse complement.
ATTTGGTACTTTACACTTGTATGATATTATTGCAAGAATGAAGAAGTATAGTTTGATGATACTTACAACCTTGTTTTTGGCGGGTTCTTTTATAATTGGTATACCTGAGGGTACAGTAACTGCCCAGACACTAGAGACAGCTCCTAACATACCCTCTATAGTCTCATGCTCAGGCGTTATAAGTTCAGGTACTTTACCTGCATGTAATTGGTGTACATTCGTGCAGATGATAGGCAATATAATACAGTACTCTATATATTTAGCAGTCATACTCTCGTCGCTCATGTTTGCGTATGCAGGATTCCTCTTTATGACCAATAACGGTAAGGCTGCAAACATAACCAAGGCGTGGGAAATTTTCCGTAGGACTATATACGGTATCATAGCCATATTAGCTGCCTGGCTTATAATTAACGCAATAATGACAAAGATTGCTGGACCTGATATAGGAGCAGACTGGAACAAGATTACAGATTGCCAAGACTTCCAAGCGGACCCTAACAAGACAAACCCAGAGTACACTCGGTATATTAATGATAAAGAGGGTGGATACAACGACCTAGTGAGTACAACATCCACATATGAGCAGCAAGTGGCACAATGGGAGGATGGCCTATTAAATACGAGGGAGAATGCCATAGGTGGTAGCACAGAGCCTGCGAGGCCTGCCTCAGGTGTTGTTACTGAGCGTCTTACTGTTGTAAGCTCTTACTCAAAGCCTGCTTGTACAGAGAATAAGCCTGAGTGTGTATATATGGATGGATTGAATGAGAATACTGTAAAAGTAGTAGAAGATCTACAAGGTGCTTGTGCAGGTTGTAACATCACTATAAGCGCAGCTGCAGAGCCTGGACATGAGGACAGTGAACAAAACGATGTATACACTCATGTAAATGGTTACAAAGTTGGGATTAAGGCCACAATAGGCATGAATAATTTCTTAACAACTAAGTTAACTAAATTAGAGGACGAGTCTACGCGAAGAGTATCTGTATATAAGGATAAATGTGGTAATAGGTGGGTCTATAATTCAATAACACCTCAATATGGAGATTTCCCAGAGTGGACAGCTACTATTAAGAGTAGTACTCAGTATTCCAGCTCTGCTACTTGCTTCCAATAGGCTCTTAGGCTATACTACGAGCCAATTAAGTATAAATATGTCACAAGATAAAATCAAAAAATTACAGTGTACCAAGTGTAAGGAGATAAATTACCGTACCACTCGCCGTATCAAAGGTGAGAACTTAGAGAAGCTCGTGCTTAAAAAGTTTTGTAATAGGTGCAAGAAAAATCTTGACCATAAAGAGATGAAGAAGTAGTCAAAACGCCCAACAGGGCGTTTTTTTATTTCATATTTATGTTACTATTTTCCCACGCACATAATGCGTATAGGGGTGTAGCTCAGTTGGTTAGAGCACGGCTCTCCAAAGGCCGGTGTCGCAGGTTCGAATCCTGTCACCCCTGCATACAATAAGGCATATGGTATAGTT
>JAMONA010000036.1 GCA_027066795.1 Candidatus Kaiserbacteria bacterium | reverse complement strand
TTTTATCTGCGTTGGTCACATCTGCGTCTTTTACTAGATCCCATACTATTGCCAGAGCTTTAGGTGTGCCAAGATTGTCATTAATAGCCTTTGTGAAGTCTCTTTTATATTTTTTATTTATGACACTGTCAGCTTCAGTTAGCAAGTTGTCTGCGTAGTACTTGCGCAGCTTGGTAAGTGCCTTACTGGCGGCCTCTAGTGACTCCCAAGTAAAGTTCTGCTCGGTATTATACTTAGTAGTTAATAGTAGGTAGCGTAGTGCGAGAGGGTTGTAGCCCCTGTCTATTATTTGCCTTAAATAGAGTACATGCCCAGTAGACTTCTCAAACCTTTTACCATCAAACGAGAGGTGAGCATTGTGTAGCCAATAGTTTACAAACTTTTTACCGCTTGTTGCCTCGCTTTGGGCTATCTCATTGTTATGGTGTACTGGTATATGGTCTATGCCACCGGTATGTATGTCTAGCTGGCGGCCAAGTAGGGCACGGCTCATAGCAGAGCACTCAAGGTGCCACCCTGGGAAGCCAACACCCCACGGAGAGTCCCACTCTTGTTGGCGTTTCTCTGTACCTTTATTAAACTTCCATAGCCAGAAGTCTGTAGGGCTGTGCTTTTGTGAGTCTGACTCAACCCTTGCACCGGCTTGCTGCTCATCTAAGTTTATATTACCAAGCTGCCCATAGGTCTTAAACTTTGAGGTGTCAAATGCTACCCCGTTGTCTACTACATATGCGTAGCCCTTCTCTATTAATGCCTTAGTCATCTCTATCTGTGCCACTATGTAGTCAGTAGCCCTGGGGAACTCTATAGGCTCTGTATTTATGCCTAAACTTGTTAGGTTGTCTAAGAATATGTCCGTATTTTCTTTAGCGATGTCTTGTGCAGTCTCTCCCGTCTCTTTTGCCTTTTTTTCCATCTTGTCTTCGCCGTCTTCAGAGTCTGCCACAAGGTGTCCAACATCGGTGATGTTTATTACCTGTTGTACTTCGTAGTCGTTGTACTCAAATACTCTACGTAATATGTCTGCGAATACGTATGAGCGTAGGTTGCCTATATGAGGCTCGCTGTACACAGTAGGCCCACAGTTATACATACGCACCTTGCCTGGTACGAGTGGTTTAAACTCCTCTTTCTCTCCAGAGAGAGTATTTTTTATGTATAAAGGCTCCTTATGTTTACTTTCTTTATTTTTGAAGATCATGTTTATGTTGTTAGTTGATTTACCTAGGTGCTGTCTGTTAACAAGATACCATGCCAATCTTTTTGAATAGCTTGTCTTTTTCAGACTGGGTAAGCTCTCTTGCTTGGCTATCACTTAGGCCCTCAAGAGTGAGGTGCATTATACTGATACGCTTTAATGACATAACTTGGTACCCGAGTGCTGCACACATGCGCCTTATCTGGTGCTTTTTACCCTCAGTTAGTATTAATACTATTTCATAATCTGTTATCTTTGTTACCTCTGCAGGCAAGGTCCTGTAACCTTCTATATCTACGCCTTGTGAGAGTAGTTTTATATCGTGGTTTTTTATAGGCTTATCAAGTTTTACTTGGTACTCACGCTCGTGGGCAAAGTCTGGGTGTAGAAGTTTGTTTACTATACGGCCGTCATTGGTTAGTAGCATCAAGCCCTCTGATGCCTTGTCTAGTCGTCCCACAGGGGCAAACTCTTTTGCTAGCCTAGCGTCTACCGTTGCACTTTTTTCACCAAGTTGTGGGTTGTGGCTTACTACTCCTACTGGCTTGTTGTATAGATAGTACTTGTATGTACCCGGCATTGCTTTAGCGTCCTTACCAAGGGTTACTGTGTCTCCTTCTTGCACCTTTTGACCTAGTACAGCGAGCTTATCATTTATGCGCACCTCTCCTTTATCTATGAGCTTGTCTGCAGCACGGCGTGAGCATAACCCTGTGAGGTATAGATATCTGTTTATGCGCACTGGGTATTCTATGGTTGCGCTGCTGTTTGTGTTATTAGTATTGTTTGGGTACATATTGAGAGTATACATTATTTACAGTGCCGTGCTATAATTTCATTATGGAAAGACCACTCTCAGCTGTACTGTTATTTGGATTCTTGCTAGTTGCATTTTTTGGTGTGATGGCTCTGTTGCTTAATGCATCTATAATACCTTTTGCAGACAGAGTCTTTGGCCAGCATACTATATATGCACATGGTGATATGCCTATACGTGTAGACATTGCCGATACTGATGCCAAGAGGCAAGTAGGGCTAGCTAGTAGAAGCGTAATAGCCGCAGGTGAGGGCATGCTATTTACATTTGAAGAGGATGCAAAATGGCGAGTGTGGATGAAGGATATGAAATTTGGCATAGACATACTATGGTTAGATAAGGATGGTAAAATATTAGACATCCGTGAGTACGTATACCCAGACTCTTACCCAGACGTATTTGAGCCTAAGAGTGAGGCACGTTATATACTAGAGGTAATAGTTGGCTATACCTCAGCCAATGGTATACAAGTAGGCAACAAGCTAGACTTAAATTTAAAATAACCATATTATATAGAACATGTATAAATTTATAGAGTCATTACAATATAAGAGCGATGCACAGAAAGCATTTTATGCTGTCTCTATGGCTCTTATTGTTACGGCATTACTGTTTGGTACGTGGGGTTACAACTTAGCGCACAGTGGTAATATTACTAATATGGCCAGTGGCGTAGCTGGCGTGGCACAGAGCGCCGGAGAGTTTGAGCTGAGTAAGAACTTTAGTAACACTCTAGAACAACTACGCCAGATAAGTGACAGTAATATAACAGACGCAGAGCAGGTACCAGCAGTTAGTGTAGATGGTAAAAGTTCAGAGACAAGCAGTGTAGGCAGCAGGCAAGTAAATGTATTTGCCACTCCTGATAATATGCCAGAGAGCACAGAGCAATACGGAGATAACGCAGCAGACGAGTTGTACTAAAACCTATTGACCAAGCTAAGCTTTAAGCGTATGGTGTATTTGGCGTGCAACTTAATGTTGCACATTTAGGCCCTAAATTGTTGGGTCATTATAAAAAGAGAGGACAGTAAAATGTCTGAATATGAATCGTTATTTGATAAAAAAACACCAACCATAGGAGTCGGTGGGATTGATAACCCCTTAATGGGTGTCCATTTTGGCCGTGTGACCAATTGGGCAGAGTGGAAGAGGTGCTGGGACAAGGAAGTGAAACGCCGCCCGGCGTCAGTGGAAGCATTAACTGAGATGCTCCGCACCGGGTTCAAGGGTGGGCTAAAGAATGCTATTACCTCAGGAGGGTTTTACTGCAGAGATGAAATTCATTTTCTGTTTGATTTAGCAAATGGATACTCTGCTCATGGTGACAGGACGAGCAATGAGTATCTTCCTGAGGATGTATTTCTTAACTCAAAAAATAAAAACTCTACTTGGGTATGTGCAGATAGATTGTATGTAACCAAGTATGCCTTTCGCACACTGGCCTTATATATGTTTATGCCACTTAGCAAATCGGGCATGCAGGAGTTCTTTGAAAATAGAGGCAATCCAGATAAGGAAATAGCGATGGCAAAAAAAGTCCTTTGGTTTTTTGATCCATATGTGTGTCGGTACAACTTACCTAGCTTTTACAGTGGAAACAATCTAAGTAATCGCAAAGAGTCGTCCAACGACAATACTATGTATTGGACTAAGGACTTCTTGGAAAAGTTTTGTCTGAACTATATTACCAGGCAGACACTTGGTATCAAGTGTCATTGTGGTAAGGAAGAAGATAATGCCATGTTTGAGAAAGCGGTGGCTATCTTGATTATGCTTAACAGGACAGACAAATTGATTTCACTGCTCCGTTCGGATAATCTCCGAGTTAAAAAAGTTATGGAGGATCTTTTAGGTGGAAGGGACAAGATTGATAAATATCTGTTGTCTGGCAGTATGCCTGAAAGGTCTGCTGCCAGGACTTTTGTAATCTTGGATGCAACTTTTAAGACAAGAGAATCATAAGTTCCGTAATTAACCGTCCAAGTGGGTACTAGCGATAGTGAGAATCGCCCGGTACTTGCTCGGCGGTTTTCTTTTGCCTTTTTGGTTTTTATTATGTACGTATCTTGTATGCTTCAAGATGATTTTTATATTGGATTATGCTATAATAGAAACACTTAAATTTTGATTTGTAATACTGTATGACAAGTAAGGAAGATAATAAAGACAACACAAATAACCAAGATGACTCTCAGCCCAACGAGGCAGATGTGCCACAAAAAGGTATAATCGCTGCACCGATTTCTACAGAGATGCGCAACGCATACCTTAACTATGCCATGAGCGTAATCACCTCACGCGCCTTGCCTGATGCACGTGACGGCCTCAAGCCTGTGCACAGGCGTATACTATATGCAATGCATAAAGGTGGTGTAACAGCTACTAGCAAGACACGTAAGAGTGCCAGGATAGTAGGAGATGTAATAGGTAAGTACCACCCACATGGAGATACTGCCGTATATGAGTCTATGGTGCACTTGGCACAAGACTTCGCTACTAGGTACTTACTAGTAATAGGTCAAGGTAACTTCGGCTCTATAGACGGTGACAACGCGGCTGCCATGAGGTATACCGAGGCCAAGATGAGTAAGCTCTCTGGAGAGATGTTGAATGGTCTAGATAAGGATACAGTAAACTTTCGTGATAACTACGACGGCTCTGAGGTAGAGCCTGTAGTAATGCCAGCCGCAGTGCCAAACTTGCTACTTAATGGTGGTCTAGGTATCGCTGTAGGTATGGCCACTAACATACCACCACACAACCTACGTGAGGTAGTAGACGCAACAGTGCATCTTATAGATGAGCCAAAGGCAACCACTGATGATTTATTAGAATTTGTAAAAGGGCCAGACTTCCCAATAGGAGGTATAGCCTTCAACCAAAAAGACATCGCCCACGCTTATGCACATGGCCGTGGTGGAGTAATATGCCGCGGAGAGGCAGAGATAGTGGAGGGCAAGAAAGGCGCAATGCAAATCATAATAACCTCAATACCATTTAGGGTTAACAAATCTAAATTAATAGAGCGTATAGCAGACCTAGTACGAGCAAAAAAGCTAGAAGGTATAAAAGGTCTAAGAGATGAGTCTACGACAGATATAAGGATAGCTATAGACTTAAAGGGTACGGCGCATCCGCAGACAGTACTTAATTATATATATAAGAATACGCAACTCGAGGAGGCTTTTCACTATAACTGTGTGGCACTTGTAGATGGAGTACCCAAGACACTGGGACTTAAAGAGATGCTGGAGGTATTTATAAAGCACCGCATAGAGGTGGTGACACGACGACTACAGTATGAGCTACGTATAGCCGAGGCGCGTGAACACATACTCTTAGGTCTTAAAAAGGCATTAGACCATATAGATGAAGTTATAAAACTAATAAGAGCAAGTAAAGATGTGCCTACTGCACATGCTGGCTTAATGAAGAAGTGGAAGTTTAGTGAGCTGCAAGCAACAGCCATACTTGAAATGCGATTGCAAAAGCTAGCCAACCTAGAACGTAAAAAGATAGAAGATGAGTTAGCAGAGCTAGCGAAGCTAATAGCAGGGCTTAAGGCTATACTTGCAAGTAAAACTAAGCTTAGAAATTTAATAAAGAAAGAGTTACTAGAGATAAGAGAGAAATATGGAGACGACAGGCGTACCAAAATAGTAAAGGGTGGTGTTAAAAACATATCAGTAAGAGACTTGATACCTGATGAGGAGGCTATGCTCGTGCTAACTAAAGGAGGCTATGTAAAGCGTACCAACCCAATAGAGTATAAAAAACAAAAACGCGGCGGAGTAGGTGTTATAGATATGAATACGAAGGAGGAAGATGTGGTAACAACTTTTCTCTCTGCTAGCACCCACTCAGACCTACTCTTCTTCTCAGATAAGGGTAAGGTGTATCGCATCAAGATGTTTGACATACCCGAGGGCAAGCGCGCTACAAAAGGTAAGAGTATAATGAACTTTATAGCACTCGAGAGAGACGAGAGCGTTACATCTGTATTGCCTATGCCTCGCTCTGTTAAAGACACTAAAGGTTTGTCACTACTTATGGTCACCAAAGGCGGGGTAGTTAAGAAGACTCTTGCAGAGCAATTCCATGAAGTGCGCTCTAACGGTCTTATAGCAATTAAGCTTGCCGGGGCAGACAAGCTAATAGCCGCACACTTCGTAGGAGAGGGGGACAGTATAATAATGACAACTAACAAAGGCCAAGCGATACGCTTTAAGGAAAGTGATGTACGTGCCATGGGTCGCACAGCGGGTGGAGTAAAGGGCATGAAGATAGGTAAGGGTGACTACATAGTAGGTACTGGAGTATCTCGTAATGGTGTAAAGGCCCAGGCATTGTTTGTGCTTACCAGCACTGGGTATGGCAAGCAGACCATGCTCAAGGAGTATAAAATACAAGGCAGAGGAGGTAGTGGTATAAAGACTCTTGCTATAACAGACAAGACAAAAGAGCTAATAGGGGCCAAGGTAGTGGGGCCAGACCCAGCTGCACTCGAAGAGGAGTTTGTTGCTATCTCTAAGAATGGGCAAGTAATACGCTCTGGCGTAGAGGAGGTATCCGTACTAAGTCGTGCCACACAAGGTGTGCGAGTTATGAAGCTCCGCAGCGGAGACTCTGTAGCGAGCCTCGTGGTGCTTAAAGGTAATGAAGTTGAAGAAAAGAGTGGTGGAGAGACAACAGAGGAAAAGGCTAAAAAGGGTAAGAAATAATAATTATGGCTACTAAAAAAGAAGCAAAAAAAGGTAAAATAAGCTACGGAGCAGAGAGTATACAAGTGCTCGAGGGCTTAGACCCAGTGCGCAAGCGCCCAGGTATGTACATAGGTACTACAGGCCTTGAGGGCTTACACCACCTTATATGGGAGATTTTTGATAACTCACGTGATGAGGCCATGGGTGGTTTTGCTGATGATATAGAAGTAGCACTATTGCCTGGTAATAGGATACGAGTAGTAGACAACGGTCGCGGTATCCCGGTAGACATACACGCTAAAACAAAGGTATCTGCACTTGAGACCATAATGACTACCCTGCATGCAGGTGGTAAATTTGGAGGAGATGGATACAAATTCTCTGGAGGTCTACATGGAGTTGGTATATCGGTTATGAATGCGCTCTCTGTAAAGGTGCGCGCCGAGGTGCACAGAGACGGAGCATACCATTTACAAGAGTATAAAGAGGGAGGTAAGCCACTTGCTAAGGTTAAGAAACTCGGTGCCTCTAAGAAACACGGTACGATAATAACATTTGAGGCCGACCCGCTAATCTTCCCAGAGATAGAATATAACTTTAAGACTATAGTAGACCACTTGCGCCAACAGGCGTACCTTGTGAGCGGTATGCGTATTACTATTATAGATGCACGAGAGTACGAGGGTACAATAACTGATACAGAGACATTTTACTTAAGAGAGCTTAAACTAGAGACACCTAGTAAGACCTTTTACTTTGACGGTGGGCTTAAGAGTCTTGTAGCATTTGAGAACAGGCACCAAAAGCCTGTGCACAAGCGTATATTTCATATAGAGAAAGAGCATACAGCCCCAGAGGGCTCAGGGCAACAAGATGTGCAAGTAGAGGTCGCACTACAATATGTAGACGATATCTCTAGTAGGGTTGTGGCTTATGCCAACAATATATACAACCCAGAGGGAGGTATGCACATAACAGGCTTTAAGACAGCGCTAACAAGAACAGTAAACAACTATGTAAAAAAGGCCAACATAAAAGGCGTAGACGGTGCTTTCACTGGTGATGATGTGCTAGAGGGGCTTACAGTAGTAGTTTCAGTTAAGCTACAAGAGATACAATTTGAGGGACAGACAAAAGCCAAGCTAGGTAGTGTGGAGGCACGTGGTGCTGTGGAGGCTGTCTTTTCTGCGGCCTTTTCAGAATTTTTAGAGGAGAATCCTAATGAAGCCAAGCAAATCATAAATAAATCAGTACTTGCCATGCGCGCGCGTAAGGCAGCCAAGGCAGCCAAAGACTCTGTGCTCCGCAAGGGGGCACTAGATGGCATGACGCTGCCAGGTAAGCTCTCAGATTGTCAGAGCAACAGCGCAGAAGACACAGAGCTATTTATAGTAGAGGGAGACTCCGCTGGAGGTACCGCCAAAAGTGGTAGAGACAGAAAGACCCAGGCCATATTACCACTGCGAGGTAAGATACTTAACGTAGAGAGGGCAAGGCTAGACAGGATGCTAGGTAGTGAGCAGATTAAGAATGTAGTGGTAGCACTTGGCACAGCTATTGGTGATACTTTTGACATTAGTAAACTCCGTTATCATAAGATAATTATAGCAACCGATGCCGACGTAGATGGTGAGCATATACAGACACTTATGCTTACACTATTTTACCGTTACTTCCGTGAGCTTATAGATGGAGGATTCCTTTATATTGCTCAGCCACCGTTATATAAAATAAAGAAAGGTAAGAAGATACAGTACTTCTACACAGAGACAGAGAAGGTAGAGTATGAAAAGATCAACGGAGTAAGTGAGGGAGGTGCAAATATACAGCGCTATAAGGGTCTTGGAGAGATGAATGCCGAAGAATTGTGGGAGACGACTATGGACCCAGAGCACAGGATACTTAAGCAGGTAACTATAGATGATAGTAGGGAGGCCGATAGAGTATTTGATATGCTAATGGGTACAGACGTATCAGGCCGTAAAACCTTCATACAGAGCCACGCCAAGGAGGCAACACTTGATATTTAAACAGTTTTTTCATAAAATTTGCAGTGTGTGGTACAGTCTGCTATAATGTACCACATGGTGATGAAGCATTACATAATAGTGGGGAATCGTAAGTATGAGTACATGCTTGAGACGAGTCGTAACCGCACCAACTTGGTGTGTGAAGGGGCTGGCATAGAGCAAAAATACTCAAATGAGGAGATACCAGCTATACTTGCTAACTTACCTAATATAATTATAAGCCTTGCTGAGCAATCTGCAGGAGTACAAAGTGAGGCGTTACGCTTCCGTGTTACTCCTGCAGAGAAGGAGTATATAATGCAAGCGGCCATAGAGGCTGGCTACAATAATATGTCTGCTTATCTTAGAGATAAGGTGCTAGATACTTAAGATGATTAAGAGCACAGCGCTACTAAGATATAACAGTTAGGAATGAATATAGTATTATAAATTACAAATAATAATAAAAACAATATGAGTAAAATATTAGGAATAGACTTAGGTACAACAAACTCCGCCATGGCAATAGTAAATGCCGGCGAGCCAGAGATATTAGAGAATGCCGAGGGTGCACGTACTACACCAAGTGTGGTAGCTGTTAGCAAGAGCGGAGAAAAGCTTGTAGGAGTATTAGCCAAGCGCCAAGGAGTAACAAACCCTACCGGCACTGCATACGGAGTAAAGCGCTATATGGGCCACAAATTTACAGATAAGTCTGTACAGTCAGATATTAAGAATGTTGCATACGGCCTAGCTGCTGGCAAGGATAAGGGAGTGATGATAAAGCTGGGAGACACTGAGTATCGCCCAGAGGAGCTTAGTGCCATGATTTTACAAAAGCTAAAGGCAGATGCTGAAGCAAAGACAGGAGAGAAGATAACTGAGGCTGTGATAACTGTCCCTGCCTACTTCAATGATGACCAGCGTAAGGCTACTAAAGATGCAGGAAAGATAGCAGGACTAGACGTTAAGAGAATTATTAATGAGCCCACAGCTGCCGCATTTGCGTATGGTTTTAACACTAAGAAAGATGAGCAGATAGCTGTATTCGACTTCGGTGGAGGTACCTTCGATGTGTCAGTGCTAGAGGTAGCAGATGATGTAATAGAAGTTAAGAGTACTGACGGAGACTCAAACATGGGCGGCCGAGACATAGACCAGCGTATAATAGAGTGGATAGCTGCAGAGTTTAAAAAAGACAGTGGAGTAGACATAATGGGAGACCCACTAGCTGTGCAGAGGTTAGATGAGGCCGCAGAGAAGGCAAAGATAGAGCTATCTACAGCTAGCGAGGCAGAGATAAATATACCGTTTATTACTCAAGGAGATGACGGACCTAAGCACCTTATGCTTAAACTTACTCGGGCAAAACTAGAGGAGCTAGCTAAGCCATATATAGAGAAGGCAATGGAGATTACAAAAAGGGCTATAGAGGCAAGCCCATTTGAGGCTAAGGATATCGACGAGGTTATCCTAGTAGGAGGGCAGACACGTATGCCAGCCATAGCCGAGGCTGTTAAGGCGTACTTTGGTAAAGACCCAAATAAGAGTATAAATCCTGATGAGGTAGTGGCACTAGGTGCTGCGCTGCAGGGAGGTATCTTGCAGGGGGATGTTAAAGATGTACTTCTGCTAGATGTTATACCTCTTTCACTAGGAATCGAGACCATGGGAGGCATTAGTACAAAGCTAATAGAGCGTAATACTACAATACCAACAAGTAAGAGCCAGATATTCTCTACAGCTGCTGACAATCAGCCAAGCGTAGACATAGTAGTAACCCAAGGTGAGCGTGAGATGGTGGCAGACAACAAGACCCTTGGTAGGTTTGTGCTTGATGGTATAGCACCTGCACCACGAGGTACTACTCAGATAGAAGTTAAATTTGACATTGATGCAGACGGTATCTTAAATGTATCAGCTACTGATAAGGCTAGCGGTAAAGAGCAGAGTATAAAGATAGAGGGTTCATCAGGTCTTTCAGACGAGGAGGTAGAAAAAATGAAGAAAGACGCAGAGGACAACGCAGATGCAGACAAAGAAAAAAAGGAGCTAGTAGAGGTACGAAATATGGCAGAGACATTGGCATACAGTACAAGCAAGGCTTTAACAGATGCAGGAGATAAGCTAGATAAAGAGAAGAAAAAACCAGTGGAGGAGAAGGCAGAGGCACTCAAGTTAGAGGTGGCGAATACAAGCGCTACCAAAGAGAGCCTAGAGGCAGCTACTAAAGAGCTTACAGACGCAATGCAGGCAATACAAGAAGACTTACAAAAAGCAATGAAGGAAAACTCAGAAGCCGATAAGCCAGCAAAGGAGGAGGAGAAAGATGACAAAGCCAAGTCAGAAACCGAAGATAAATCTGATGATAAAACAGACGAGGCTAAAGAGGAGGCTAAGGATAAGGGCGATAAATAAGTATCTTGCTCAGCAGATAGAATGTGTTATTCTATCTGCTAATGTCGAGGTAGCTCAGCTGGTTAGAGCGAGCGTCTCATACGCGCTAGGTCGTGAGTTCAAGTCTCGCCCTCGGCACAGTACCAAAGTAAAACACCATCTTGATAAGATGGTGTTTTACTATCTGCGCGATCGAAGGGACTTGAACCCTCAACCTCTCGCGTGACAGGCGAGTGCTCTAACCAGTTGAGCTACGACCGCAGGTTGTGCCAAGTATTGTACAATAATAGAGACTTTTTGCAATGTGGTTTGCCAAAGCCATAAAACACTGTAAAATTGCGCGCAAGCCATCTTAGCTCAGTCGGTAGAGCACACCCATGGTAAGGGTGAGGTCCGCGGTTCGATCCCGCGAGATGGCTCCAGCCAAGGTAGCTCAGTTGGTAGAGCAATGCACTCGTAACGCATAGGTCGGAGGTTCAATCCCTCTCCTTGGCTCCAATATAAACTAAATTAGTTCTGAATACTCATGTTATAATATTCAAAAATAAATTAATAATATAGTATGGAATCATCAAAGATTGTGCGTAAGGGTGTGCAGCTGAGCAGTGCTGTCTTGGTGTTGTTACTTACGGGGGTTATACAATTTGGGGTAGACGTTGCTTATGCTGCTACTAATACTTGGGGTTTTACAAGTTCCTCCGACTACACAGTTAGCTCTAGTGACATTGAGTTTGCTGCCGGAGTGGCACAACTGAAGGCTACAAGTTCTCCGTCTTGGTATAATTCTGGTTGGGAGTACAGAAAAGCAATAACTATAGACAGTACAAAGGTTGATAGTGACCTAAGTAATTTTGCTGTACTGGTATCTTTAACAGATGCTAACTTGTCGTCTGGTGCCCAGAGCGATGGTGACGATATATTGTTTACCTCAGCAGACGGTACCACTAAGCTTAGTCATGAGATTGAGAGCTATACTACAGCTACTGGCGAGTTAATCTCCTGGGTAAAGATACCTACTCTGGCCTCTGCAACAGACACTGTATTGTATATGTATTACGGCAATTCTGCTGCTACCGACCAATCAGATACAGAATCTGTATGGACTAGTGATTATAGAGCAGTACAACATATGAATGAGGATCCTTCTGGGGCGGCACCCCAGATGGTAGACAGTACAACTAACAACCAAGATGGTACCTCATCTGGGTCCATGAGCTCAGCTGATTTAGTGAGTGCCAAGATAGGTAAGGGTACAGATTTTGACGGTACTGATGACCAAGTGGACGTAGAGGATGTAAGTACTGGCTCAGCATCCCTAAAGGATTTCGAAGTGCCTGGGGGATTCACCAATACGGGCTTAGTCTATGATGCTGGCGAAGATGTGTTGTGGAGTGGTAACTTTACTGATAGCTCAATTGTTAAGATGACAAAAGATGGCGCATTACTAAGCTCTATAGCTGTGTTTACCGCCACTGGTATTCAAGGTGTTGCTTTAGATACCTCAGACGATACGCTTTGGTATGCTGACTATGGGTCTTCAACTATTTATCATATAAATAAGTCAGGAACCGCATTGGGTACAATTACAGTATCTGTTACCGGCGGCGGTAATGGTGTTGCTTATGAGGCGGCTACAGACAGTCTATGGGTATTAGGGCCAACAGATGCTATTATAAAACGCTACAGTGCATCAACGGGTGCAGAGATTGAGTCACTAGACATATCTGCTGCCGGTGCAGCCTTTGATGGTATTGCATACGATAGCTCAGATGACACGATTTGGGTTACTCAGGATAATGACAATGTTTATAATATTAACACCACTACTGGGGCAGTAGTAAGCAATTTTACTACAGAGAAGGGTAACATTGAGCATATAGCATTGGACCCTACAGACAATACCGTGTATATAAACCATGACACACTATTTCACTCAGCTGTTCCTAATGGTAACAGGACATGGCAATATAATAAATTGGCTGGTATAGATAGATTCTCTTCATTTGACAGCTTTACAGTGTCGGCATGGATTTACCCAACTGATGTCACAAATGCAAAAGGTGCTCAAGTTATTGCAGAGTATCTAGGATCAACAATGTTGTTTGGTTTTTTTATACGTAGTACTGGAGTTATTTCAACTTACTTGTCTACTGCTACAAACTCCGCCGCTGGTGAGGTTGTTAACAATACCTGGTATCACTTAGTTTCAACTTACGATGGGTCTACAGTTAAGTTGTATAAAAACGGGGTTCAGGTAGCCTCTGGTGCCAATACAAGAGTGCCGTCAATTAATGACAATATGGTAATAGGCATGAGGAAAACTGACACGTTAGGGTTCATAGGAATCATAGACGAGGTTAAAGTGTCTGACATAGTCGCATCAGCTGATGCTATAAGTACACAGTACTACAACCAGAACTCTCCAGCAACGTTCTACTCTGTTGGTACTCAGCAAGTACTTTACTCAACAGCTGTGCCAACAGTACAACCAAAAGCCTCGGAGTCTCTTACTTTTACATCCCTTTCAGGTTTTACTGAATCTGCCACAAAAAACGGAGGTGAAATTAAGTACATTATAAGTAATGATGACGGAGCCTCTTGGCAGTATTATAATTCAGGATGGGCTACTGCAAATGGTACGTACTCACAAACAAATATTGCTACAGATATAAATACAAATATTGGTACATTCCCAGTAGGAGATGGGAACTTTCTGTTTAAGGCCTTTCTAAGTTCCGATGGTTCTCAACTAGTGCAACTAGACCAGGTAGACGTGACATTTGCGGTTAATCTGGATCCAACGGATATACAAATAGATAGTGCAAGTACAGATAGCGTAGATGAGAACATCGCAAGCGGAACAATTATATCTGCCTTTTCTACCACAGATGCTGATGTGGCAGATGTCCATACATACTCACTTGTCGCTGGTACTGGAGATACAGATAATGGAAACTTCTCAGTAAATGGTACAAATCTGCAGATTGATTTTATACCAGATTATGAGACGAAGACCAGCTACTCTATTAGAGTTCAGACAGATGATGGTAATGGTGGTCTGTATGCCAGAGCACTTACAATCACAATAAACGACTTAGGAGAAGGCGGCGGTGGTACTATCGCCGGCCTGCTGGGGGCATCTGGTGGGCTATTAGACTCTGATGGAGACGGAGTCTCCGATGTCGAAGAGATTAAGAACGGTACGGATCCTAATAAGAGAGATGTTAACGTAGTGTCTCAGGCAGAGATATCATTCTTAGATTCGTTGCGAGCACAGATAGCAGAATTAACAAAAAGAGTGCAAAAAATGATAGCAGGAGATGAGGTTATAACCACTATCAAAAAATCAGAACTAACAGAGCAAGAGTGTCCTGTTTTTACAAAGTTTTATAAAGAGGGTGACAATAACCAAGGAGAATTAAAGAAGATACAAGAGTTCTTGATGACTGAAGGCCTATTCGATTATCATACGGCAACTGGCTATTATGGCCCGATAACAGACAAGGGTATAAGAGGCTTCCAACTTAAGTACGCCGCAGATATATTAGAGCCGTGGGGTGAGACAGAGCCAACAGGTTACTGGTATAAGACTACTCGCAAGAAGGCAAATGAGTTAGCAGGGTGTGTTATATAAAAATAACTGCCCAGCCCACGGAGGGGTCAAGGCAGTTGGTTCGATCGGCGAATTCTCGACTCAGCACATCCCCACCTCCCTGTTAGTTGGGAAGGATGGCGATTCTGTAGAATTCACCGATCTGTCCGCTGCAAGTATTTATGCAACGGACAGTATTTATACCATGTCTCTACAGCACAGCAAGTCGGATATCCCCATACTCCTCTTTAATAATATCTTTAAGCTCCATTGCAGATAGTAATATATTTACCTTGCTGATTTCTAAACCAAGTTTAGCTACTAGCTGGTCTCTTGGTAGTGGGTCTGCACTTAATATTTCTACTACTTTCTGCTCGTCTTTACTAAGGTCGTTTAGTTGTAGCTGACCCTGATCAGTACTTACACCAGGCTCTATGCCTAGCGCTAGTAGTATGTCTGCACTCTCTGTTACTGGAGTGGCACCGAGTTTTAAAAATTGGTTTACACCCTTTGCCGTTATACGGGTGATGTCATGGGGCACTGCTAAAAGATCCCTATTGTACTCTGTGGTGAGTCTCGCCGTTATGAGTGTGCCGCTGCGCTCAGCAGCCTCTATAAGTAGTACGGCATGGCTCATACCCACCATTATCCTGTTGCGCTCAGGGAATGTGTGTAGACCTGCTGGCATAAGTGGCTCATACTCACTTAATAATGCACCACCTTGCTTAACTATCTCATTAGCAAGCTTGTGGTTACTACGTGGGTGGAGCACCTGCCTGTCTAAGCCAGAGCCTGGTATTGCCAGTGTCTTTAGTCCAGCTTTTAATGCTGCTGTATGAGCGATGGCGTCTATACCCAGTGCTAACCCGCTTACTATCACTACAGGATAACCCTTGAGTTCTGAGATGAGTGATTCGCATACGTCACGACCATAGCGAGAGAATTTACGTGAACCAACTACAGCGAGGAATTTATAGTTATTAAAGTCTGGAAGTTCCCCCTCACAGTAGAGCTCCTTAGGTGGTTTAGGTATCTCACTTAGCATTAGTGGGTGTTCGTTCTTGCTTAGCTTTCGGATTTGTACTTTCGTAGCCATAGGTGTAGTATTATACCATTATGTTAGATATAAAATTTATAAGGGAAAACGTGCAGAGGGTTAAAGACTCAGTAAGGGATAAAAATAAAGACGTAGATATAAACCGACTTTTAGAGTTAGATGATGCTCGTAAGCTATTGCAGATGCAATTAGATGGCGCTCGGGCTGAGCAAAACAAGGCGAGTGCAGAGATAGCTGTTGCCAGCGAGTCAGAGAGAGAAGATATGATAAAAGCAGTGGCAACTCTTAAGGACGCAGTAAAAAAGTTGGAGGCAGAGTTAGCACCAGTGTTAAAAGAGTTTGGCGAGATATTATATATAGTCCCAAATATTACAGACCCAGAGATGCCGGTAGGTAAAGGCGAGGAAGACAACGTTATATTGCGTGATGAGGGTGAGAAGCCAAGTTTTGCATTTGAGCCTAAGGAGCATTGGGAGCTGGGAAAGGAGCTAGACATACTAGACGTGGAGAAGGCGGCCGAGGTCAGTGGTGCACGCTTTTGGTACCTCAAGGGAGATTTGGTGCGTATGCAATTTGCTATGCACCAATTTGCTTTTGATACACTAACAAACGAAGATGTAATAAGAGAGGTGCGAGACAGTCTTGGGCTAGGGCACTTATCTGCCAAGCCATTTATACCCATGTTGCCTCCTGTAATGATACGTGACAGTGTGCAGAAGGCTATACACAGAGTATTCGGTGACCAGACATATAAGATAGAAGACGAGGAGCTAAACTTAGTGGCCAGCGCTGAACATACTCTAGCTGTATACCACATGAATGAGACTCTGAGCGAGAGCGAGCTACCTAAGCGTTATATAGGTTATTCCACAGCATTTAGGCGTGAGGCTGGTACATACGGTAAAGATATGAAGGGTATGTTAAGAGGGCACCAGTTTGATAAGTCTGAGATGGAGAGCTTTACTACTGCAGAGAGTGGGGCAGACGAGCAGAAGCTGATATTAGGCTTACAAGAGTATATGGTTAAACAACTCGGGTTGCCATATAGGGTGGTCCAGATCTGTACAGGAGACACAGGTGCACCAGATTACCAGCAGTTTGATATTGAGTGTTGGCTGCCAGGGCAGGATGCTTATAGAGAGACGCACACCACTGATTACATGACAGATTACCAGACAAGAGGCATAAATTCATACTACAAGACAGAAGCTGGTGAGCGTAAGCTATTACATACTAACGATGCTACGGCGTTTGCCGGTAGGCCACTTATCGCCATCATGGAGGTATACCAACAAGCTGACGGTACTATAAAGATTCCGGAGGTATTACAAAAGTATATGAATGGTCAGGAGGTTATAAAGTAGCCAGTATTTATGTGCTTTTTGTACAATCCGCTTGCGTGGACTGCTTTTTCTTGAGATAATGTATTAAATTAATAACCCCTCGGTAAGCTCGAGGTAGATAATAAAAACAATATGAGTGATATACAAGCATATGCAGACGATATTAAAAAGTATACAGACAGTGTAGATATGGAGGTGGTAGAGGAGCTAGCAGGACGCCTAGCAGGTACCATGGCCAAAGCAGACGCACGTTATGTGGCAGCCAGTGACCCTGAGGAGCTAGCACGTGTACGAGAGGGTTTTGTAAACAAGAACCTAAACGTTACAGATGACACCAAGGCAGACGAGGCTATAGCAGTAGTAGCAGAGAAGATGAAAGAAGACAGGACAAAGAGTCGAGTAACATTTTACTATTTACTTATAGAGGAGTTAGGTGCTAAGAGCGCATACATTAAGTAATCTAAGGTAATAATTATAAACTTAATAAAGTAGATATGGATAAACTAAGAGGCAACAAGAAGGTGCGCATAGCGGTTATAGTTGTGTTATTAATCCTAGCAGTTGGATTATTCTTAACAATGTAATAAAATTATTATGGATCTAATAAAGCAATTGGTTACAAAAGCGTTTGACTTTAAAAACATGTCAACAAGTAAAAAGGTGTCTAAGGGCATCTTAGGAGTAGTCATAGTATTACTACTAGGTGCACTTGGTATGGAGACGACTAATAACGACTTCGACATGGGTGCATTACTAGGCGGTGAGGGCTTGGCCGGTAGTAAGGTAATCCGTGATGCAGACGGTAACATTAACTTTGATGGTGTGTCACCACTTGTGGTCAGCTGTGAGAGTAATGAATACAACTGTACAGACTTTACCTACCAAGCACAGGCACAAGATGTTATGGAGCGTTGTGGAGGTGCAGGTAAAGACATAAACAACCTAGACGGAGACAATGACGGTATAGCCTGCGAGGCATTGCCTAAGGGAGAGTAGATTAACTATCCTAGTTGCATTAAAAAAGAAGTGTATCAATCTGGTACACTTCTTTTTTAGTTGTTATAGTTTTTGTAGCTTATATAAAGTACTATGCCGTAGAATACTAGGCCATATGTACAAGATGGTAGTAATAGAGTATAGCTTGCGCCCGAGGTAAACATTGGCACGATCTCAATTGCAGAGAAGTAACCAGAGAAGATTATACCTGCAAGTGCAACTATAGACATTATTTTAGTATGTATTTTATTATTGGTAGTTATATAACCTATCGCAAGTAGCAATATGGCGGCAAACATAGTGAAGCCGTAGTAGCATGTTGGGTGCCCAAGGAAGTAAGAGCATGACTCTGTAAGGGTGCAATTACCAGTAAAGAACTTGTCTGCAGCAAGATAGCCAGCAAATGCTGTGCCTGCTACTGCCAGTAACAATAGTTTATACCTGTCTCTCATGTGTGCCAGTATAGCACAACCCACTAGACATGTCGGTTATTATGTGCATAATTATGCTATTAATAGGCCTGTCGGTAATTATTATTACATTTGTTGCATTTGTAAGGTGGTTGGACGGGGTAAGTAAATTAACAAAAATAGTATGGACGATAGACAAATGTACGATAATGATGGTCAAGGTTGGGATTGTAGCAACCCAGACTGTCAACATGGTGGGCATATAGACAAGCTCCCATTTGAGCCACGCAGCGCTGACGGACTCCTATGTTTCGAGTGTAAGAAGGCAAGTGCTCCAGCAGCACCACGCCGTGACGACCGCGAGATGTTTGATAACGACGGACAAGGTTGGCCATGTGCTGACTGTGGAGGTAACATCGATAAGTTACCATTTGAGCCACGAGACACTAGCAACTTAAAGTGTCGTGACTGTTTCCGTAAATAACTCGGAACAATCTTAAAACAAAAAACCCGCACAATTGTGCGGGTTTTTTGTTTGTAGTATAGTACGCCTTTTAACCACTGTCTTTTTATACATAACATGCTAGAGTTGCACCATTATGGATTACGATATTGTAGTAATAGGCGGCGGGCCGTCAGGGCTTATGGCTGGAGGTGTAGCAGCTAAGGGTGGTGCTAAGGTTCTTATACTTGAGCAAAGCGACACCCCAAGTGAAAAGCTCAGCATCACAGGTGGCGGTCGATGTAATATTACTAATGCCGAGTACGACACTCGTGAGCTACTTAAACATTATGGTGAAGCCGCCAAATTCCTACATACTCCGTTTGCACAATTTGCCGTGCAAGACACCTTTACCTTTTTTGAGAAAAAAGGATTACCGTTAGTAGTAGAGGCACGTAAGCGAGCCTTCCCTAAGAGTCAGCAAGCTAGCGATGTGGTAGATGTGCTGGTAAAGTTCGCCGAGAGTAGTGGCGCAGAGTTACAGACAGGTGTTAGTGTTAAGCGTTTTTATATAGCAGGTGAGGAAGAACAGAGAACGGGAGAGATTACAGCTGTGGAGACTAGTCTTGGTAAGGTACATGCTAAGCAATTTATACTAGCTACTGGTGGCGTATCAGGTAGGGCAGACAAGACTAAGGGCTTAGGCTTTAAGATGCTCTCTGAGATTGGGCACACAGTGCATAAGGCAAGTCCTAACCTTGTGCCACTTAAGAGTAATGCTAAATGGGTGCATGCACTTTCTGGCATTGCACCGAGCTTTATGACCGTCCGCTTTAAGCAAGACGGCAAAGTATTTTTAACTAAGACAGGTAAGGTACTCTTTACACACTTTGGACTTTCAGGTCCGCTCATCATCAACTCTTCATATGAGGTTAAACAATTCTTACAATACGCTCCAGTGGTTGCCGCTATAGACTTATTCCCTGATACAGACCACGTAATGTTAGATAAGCGTCTACTTAAACTATTTGATGCTAATAAAAATAAGCAGATTAAGAACGTGTTCACCGATATCATTGAGGACAAGCTCGCCATAGAGATATTAAAGTTAGCTGGTATTAAACTTGAAGAGAGTGTAAATGAGATTACAAAAGAGCAACGTAAAAAGTTAGTACACACACTTAAAGACCTAGTAGTACCAATAGTAGATACTATGGGTATGGACAGGGCAATAGTTGCAGATGGCGGAGTAGAGCTTACTGAGGTCGACTTTAAAACTATGAGTTCTAAATTACATAATAATGTGCATATAGTTGGAGATTTACTAAACATAGTGCGCCCAAGTGGTGGTTATAGTCTACAACTCTGCTGGACTACCGGGCAAGTGGCTGGCAAGGCTGCGGTTGAGGCTAGCTCAGATACTGAGTAATAGCTAGGCATCCTATTGGACATTATAAAGGACACTAAAATGTCCTTTATAGACTTGACATTCTGCCATATAAGGGGTATACCTGAAGGTAGTTTTAATAAATTAACCACTATTTTATGAGTCATTTACAGAGGTTTGTCGGAGGAGTAATAATGCTACTTTTAGCATTTTCACCTATTACTAATATACATTTAAATATTGCTGAGGCAGGGACATATCCTCTAATAGACGCTGAGATAGCAAAAATGGTGACAGTCGCAGGCATGATGGATGCTAGTGATAAGCTAGAGGTTGTTGCTCGATACAGAACTGCTGTAACTGCAGCCGAAGCAACAATGACTGATTTAGAAGTTAAGGCGAAGGTTCTTGAGCTCTTAGGTTTAACTACTTTATATCTATCAGATGCTCAAGTGGCCGAGATGGCTGTTGCTGGCTTGGCGCTTGTGCCTAGCTTGGGATTAGATCCTACTGACACAGCTACAGTAATAGGATTATTAGAGCTGATAGATACAGAGGCAGAAGTAGCAGTAGGCTTACCTACCATAATAGGAACAGTAAGTTTCGCAGATGAGGCAGATATTGCAGATGCAGCTTTCAGACTTTTTACATTTGCAACTCTTTCAGACTCAAACATGGTAACTCTTGGAGAGTCTGTATGGGGATTAGTATTACTTAATTACGCAGGTCTAACAGCTTTGGTAGATACACTATCAGCACCACATGCAACAGATGTACTGGCAGGCCTCGTATTCTTCAGCAGCCTTTATCTCTCAGACATTGGCAATAGGGTCTGGATTGACACTAATGAAAACGGGTTATTAGAAGACGGTACAAATAGTAGTACAGACTTGGGTGAAGCTGGGCTAGATGGAATAACTGTTGAATTGTTAGATTCTACTGGTGCAACTGTATTGGATACAACTACGTCGTACTATGCAGACCCAGCAATTGGAGGCAACGGCTTACACGGTTATTACCACTTTTATAGGCTTATGCCGGGTGACTATAAGGTACGTATCGTACCACCCTCAGGTAAGCATTTGACACCACAATCATCTACATTGAGCACAGATAATAACTCTGACTTTGACCAAGTAGTATATACTACAGACACAGTAACTCTTGGAGTTGTAGAATCTCTTAATTATATTGATGCAGGGCTTTATACTCCTGTAGCACCAACTGCTATAACACTTGACTCACAAGATGTAGATGAAGCACAGCCAGCAGGCACATTAGTTGGTAACTTGTCTACAACAGATGCTAATACTAGTGAGACCCATACCTACGCATTTACTTGCGCTATCCCAGGTACTAATGATGATTCATTCCAGATTTCTGGTACAGAATTGCAATCAGATGAGATGTTTGATTACGAAACGAAAGATTCTTACGACATTTGTGTAAAAACAACAGATACTGCCGGATTAGAATTTGAAGAAAATCTCACAATAACGGTTAACAATATAGACCTATCGATAATATCTGCTATTACTGGTGACACAGATAATGACGGGCAGATAGATGCTGTAGCCGTTAACTTTAATATGGACCTTAATGGGTCTACGGTTAATCCTACAGGTACAGACTTTAGTGTTATTGGATATACCATAGCATCTGCATCAGAGGTATCTCCAGGTGTAGTGCATATAATATTAGATGAGTCTGGAGCAATAGACAGTGCTGCTACTCCAGAGGTATCTATCATCTCTACAATAACAAGCACCGCAAGTACAGGCAGTGAGATAATTACCTCTGCTGTTATAACACCAAGCGATGGCGTTAACCCTGTAGTGGCAGAGGTAACTGCAGTACCTACACCAAGCATGAATGCGTCTCCAGCTTATACATTCTCATCTTCAGAAGATGGCACATTTGTACTTGGTGGTAGTTGTAATACAACTTCTCCACTTACTGTGACATCTGGGAATAATCCAATAGTATTTAATGCTCCAGAAGGTATATATAGTGATTGTACTATAACGGTTTCAGATCTTGCTGGTAATATAGCTCCAGCTATAAATGTGACACCATTTACAGTAGACACAACAGCACCAAACGTGGCGCTTAGTTACTCTGTAGACCCGGCTATGGCTGGCTCTACGACGGTTACTGCTACATACGACGAGAGTGTATCAAGTGCTCCAACTATTAGCATAGACCAGCAAGGTACTACAGATATAACTGGCACAACTATGGCAGGCACAGTGCCAGGTACAG
>JAMONA010000035.1 GCA_027066795.1 Candidatus Kaiserbacteria bacterium | reverse complement strand
AAATGTCAGAGATACTACGCAGACGGTAGCGACTCTATATGTAGCCTATGTGGGAACACTTCCAGAGACGCAAGCCAGCTACTTATAGTAGAGAAAGATGCCGACCTTGACCAGTTAGAAAAAAGTGGAGGCTACTCCGGTTACTACTTCGTACTTGGTGGCAGGGTCAAACTCACAGACTCTACTAGCACAGTACCAGGGCAAGCTAAACTTATCACTTATATTAAAGCAGCTAGCGACTTGAAAGAGATCATAATAGCAATGCCAACTACCACAGAGGGAGAGCACACCGCACAAGCATTAGACCATGTATTGAAACAATCTACCGAAGACCAAAATATATCAGTAACAACCTTAGGACGAGGCCTCTCTACTGGCGCCGAGCTAGAATATGCTGATAGTGCTACACTTAAGAGTGCTCTAGAGTCACGAAGCTAATTAAAACAAAGTTTCTTTCTTAACCACCTTTGGTGCATGTGAGGTAGGCACCGACTTTTCTCTCTTGCTATTAAGCAGCTTTTTACCAACAAACTCTCTATACCTACAATAATCACAGTCGTCATCAGCTTTTGGCACTCTGTCATCCTCAAGGCAGGCCTTTGCCTCTAGTATTGTAGGCTCTACCCAGCTGTCGTCACCCTTATATGGGATGAGCGTCACATCAAATATCAACTTAGCATTAAAAGCCTCCTCTTTAGTACTAGCATTAGCATATACAAAGTAACCAGTATTACTCACTTTAAATCCGTTCTGACGTAAAAGCCATTGGTATACCTCCATCTGCCTCTTGTATCCTATATGCCAGTCCGCGTCTAACTTGTCCAGTTTCCCGTCTTTACTAGTACTCTTATAGTCCACTACTATAAGCTCACCCTCTGGATTAACCCAAATGTCATCTACTGCGCCCATTATCGTCATACCTGTAGCCTTGTGCACATGTTGTATACCTTCAAAAACCTCACGCCAGGTATCCATATTCTCATGCTTAAATGGCACAACGTCTATGCCATACTCCTCCATTATAGGGTGCTTAGTACCAGCCTCTCGATGCACGTCGAACTCTTTCTTAAATAACGTATCTACAGCTGAGTTTAGGTTAAATGGGTATCCAGGCGGGCGCTTTGTACCAAGCTTGTTATCAACATAGAAACACTTAGGACATTGTAGAAACAAGTCTATCTTAGAGCGTGAAAGCTTCCAAGCTGCACCTCCATAATTCCACCTGTCTCCCCTGTCTGGTTTATAAAACTGACTCATAATAAATTATTATAGCACATGCTATACCAGCGGACTGTGTTCTATATCTTTTCTACTTTTAAGCTCTATACCTTGCTCTTTAAGTAGCTCTTCATACTCAGCTCTCTCTAGGTTTTCTACTTCTATAAGCCTCTTGGCTATGGCGTCTAGTGCCGGGCGCTTACTTGTAAGTATGTCTTCGGCTATTTTGTAGGCATTGTCTACTATAGACTTCACCTCTGCATCTATCTTTGCACCTATCTCCTCAGAATACTCTTTGCCTTGTGGTCCTGTACCAAACAACGTCTCGCCACCGTCACCCACCAAGGCCATAGGACCAACGGCGTCACTCATACCCCAGCGAGTCACCATGTTGCGGGCGGTATTTGTAAGTACCTGCAAGTCATTACTAGGACCAGTGGTTACATCTCCGAATATTTCCTTCTCAGTTATATAACCTGCCAGAGATACTGCTATATCTGCCTCAAACTCTTTGCGACTATGCATCTTCTTATCTTCGTCTGGTAGCTTAAGCATATACCCTGCCGCCCTACCTCTACTTATGATAGAGATCTTGTGTACCGGGTCAGCATATGGGAGCATGCTGGCTACCAAGGCATGTCCAGCTTCGTGATAGGCCGTTATCTCTTTCTCTTTCTTGTTCAGTACATGGCTCTTGCGCTCTGGACCTATAAGAACTTTCTCTATACTGTTGAGCAGGTCGGCCTGTTCTACCTTTTTACGACCACTAGTCACTGCTAATATAGCTGCCTCATTGGCAAGATTAGACAAGTCTGCCCCAGAGAAGCCTGGTGTCCTGCTTGATACAACTTTTATATCTATATCTTTCTCTTGCTTCTTTTTGTTCATATGAAGCTTTAGTATCTCTTCTCTTGCCTCTTTATCTGGCAGCTCTACTACCACCCTCCTATCAAACCTGCCCGGCCTTAACAGTGCAGGGTCTAGCACGTCTGGCCTATTAGTAGCAGCCATAACTATCACTTTCTCGTTCGGCTCGAAGCCGTCCATCTCTACAAGTATCTGGTTAAGTGTTTGCTCGCGCTCATCATTGCCTCCGCCGTGTCCGCTGCCACGTACCCTACCCACTGCGTCTATTTCATCTATAAAGATTATTGATGGAGAATTCTTCTTAGCCTGACCGAACAAGTCACGTGTCCTACTGGCACCAACTCCTACAAACATATCTACAAACTCACTACCAGAGATTGAATAGAAAGGCACACCCGCCTCTCCTGCTACAGCCCTTGCAAGCAAGGTCTTGCCACATCCTGGTGCACCCATAAGCATGATACCTTTTGGTATTTGGGCCCCTATCTTAATAAACTTTTTTGGACTTCTTAAGAAATCTATAACCTCCATAAGCTCAGACTTCGCCTCTTTAACTCCTGCAACATCTTTAAATGTAACTCTACCATTCTTATCATCAGGATTACGCAAACGTGCCTTCGAGTTACCAAAAGAGAATGCCTGCATACCTCCACCGCCTTTACCCATTTGCCTAGACATATATATTATAATACCGAATATCAGTAACGCAGGTATCACAAGAGGTGCAACTTGGCCAAACCAATATCTGAAGCCTGTAGGGTCTCTAAGTTCTATCTCTATATTTATTAGCTGCTCGGGAGTTACGCCGTAGTTAGTAAGCGTATCTGTGAGTGATGTGTCTGCTTCTTTTTTAGTCTTTTTTATTATAACATTATTCTCATCTCCATACTCCGCCTCTATATTCTCACCAAATACAGTGATTTTACTAACAGTATTACTTTTAATATCTATAACAAGCTCTGACAACGATATATCTAAATCATCTTTTGTCATGCTACCACCCTGTAAAGCAGTATAGACACTAAAGAGTGTTATAAATATCACAGTTGTTAACAATAATTGTATTATAACATCACGGACTCCTGGTTTATCTTTTTTATTTTTTGTATTTTTGCGTACAAAAATGCCTGGTTTTAACAATTTTTTCTTTAAAAACTTCTTTTTTGTTGTTTTTTTGTTGTTTTTTACCATAATTATTGTATTTTTAGTAGAACAGCTATTATTGCACAGTTTTGTAGTATAACCAACTGCAATTACTGATAATATTATACGTTTATAGTACATTTGTGGTATAATTTATAGATGCAGAGCACAACATTCTTGTTCACATTTCTAATAATCGCATTTGTCATATTCATGATATATAGCGCTATACTTATGTATCACTGGTTTAAGTATGCGATGAGTACGCCTGTAGCTCTCTCAGCATCAATATCCTACATGGGACTTGGTTTTGTACTACTATTTGTCATGCTAACGGTCTCAACATCACTACTATAATTATGATCCCAGCTGCCTTTAATACACATGAGATAAACTTACAGACTAATGAGGTTGTAATAAGTGTAATGCGCAAGCACTGGTTTATACTTTTTTTAAGTGTGATGCCATTTTTTATATTGTTTATATTGCCATTTATAGTTATGGCTTTCATACCAAGCGCCGGCATAAGTAGCGTAGCCATCGCTACAATTGTTTTCTTTATAGCTGGGTGGATGTTAGTAATGCTTATGATTATATTCACAATATGGACTGTATACTATCTTGACATATGGGTAGTAACCAACCAGCGCATAATGGACATAGAGCAAAAATCACTCTTTAACAGAGAGATAAAGACACTGCGTATGGATACAGTGCAAGATGTGCAAGTAGATGTTGTTGGTATATTCGAGACCTTCCTTAAATACGGTACATTAAGAGTGCAGACAGCCGGCACAGGCGGCACAGACGCCAAAATTATTGGTATACCAGACCCAAGTTTAGAGCGAGATATAATAATCGCCCAAACGCACCTTATACATAATGCCCCAACCACTCCTTAATTAAGCTTCTACTGGCAAGGTTTGCCATTTTGTACTTGGCTACAATCTATGCCTAGTGTATTAGTTATCAAATCTACTATACCCCATACAGAGACCATAATGAGTAGCCCTAGTACACCGTATATCATATGCTTTTTACCTTTATCTTTTACCTCTGAGTTAGTCGGGTTAGCTATAAACTCTACAAGCCCCCACATAAATACTAAGAAGCCTATTGAAAAAAGCAATGTAGCAATAGGCTGAAAGATCATTGTTGTAATGTTGTCTATAATACTTGTAACCTCTGTATTCATTGCTGGTAATTATACCAGACAAGCACACAAAAAAAAGCAGCCTCTTGGCTGCTTTTTAAAAACTAACAATACAATTATATAGTCCTAGAGCGGGTACCCGTATTACTATTGCTATTACATGCCTTACCTACACAAGGTGGGTTAATAGACCTGCCTTGTCCTGCGCCAGTTGTCTCTTGTAGCATTGCTACCAAGCCTCCAAGTGATGCCATTACAAATACTGCAAGTACTCCCATGATCATTATTGTAAGACCTTGTTTGTGGTCATCAGTACCACCAAATAGGTACTTAGCCAACCCCCAGAAAAAGGCTATAATACCAAGTGTTATAAGCATTGGCACCAATAGAGTTAGCCAGCTGCTAACCTTATTCAAAAATGATGTAAGACCCGCTGCACTTGCCATCATAGGCATAGCAGCTAGCATAAGTGCTGAACCTCCCATTACTGTAAATTGTTTTTTCATAATGTAAATTTATAATTTATTGATAATTAATAATGTATACATACAGTATACCACTCTATCTGGCTCTAACAATAGTGATGTGGACAACTTTACCATACACAACCACATGCTTATATAAACCGAGCAAGCAATGATGCCACGAACCATACCACCATAACTATAAATATAATGGTCAGGCCATTAAATATACCCTCCTCTGCTTTGTCACCACCTGAGTATGTAGTGGCATTTTTATAGAAAGTAATCTGCATTACATAATATATTATAGCCAACGCCATAAGTGTTGGAAAAAAGTATGTACTAATAGTTGGTAACAACTCCATACTTATAGTATACCACGCTACCGACCTGTCGACTTACCCTTCTTATAAGTTAACGCTGCCTTAACAAAAGCAGTAAATAGAGGATGTGGCGTAAGAGGTCTGGCTTGTAGCTCTGGGTGAAATTGTGTACCAAGCATAAATGGGTGCTCATTCAAGGGTAACTCTGCTATCTCCATAAGTTTATTGTCTGGGGACACTCCTGAAAATACAAGGCCAGCATCTTCTATAATATCTACAAACTCTGGACTCACCTCATACCTGTGTCTATGACGCTCGTTAACTAGCTCAGCATTATATGCCTTACGCGCAATTGTGCCTTTTTTCAAATAGGCCGGGTACTGCCCAAGACGCATAGTGCCACCATAATCCTTGTTTTGTAACTTCTTCTTCTGCTCTGGCATAATGTCTATAACTAAGTGCTCTGCCTTGTTGTCTATCTCTCGTGTATTTGCACCAGACAAGCCAGCCTTGTGCCGTGCATACTCTACAACCATGAGCTGCATGCCGTAGCATAGTCCAAAATATGGTATCTTGTTTTCTCTAGCGTACTTTATAACCTTGAGCTTACCCTCTATGCCAGTCTGACCAAATCCTCCTGGGACTATTATACCGTCATACTTACTTAGCGACCTAGTACTCAATTTACCTGACTCAAAATCTTGTGATGATATCCAATGTAGCTTAGGCTTAACGCCTTTTGCATAAGAAGAAAATTTAATAGCCTCTATAACAGATATGTAAGCATCCGACAATACAAAATCCCCTGTACCAAAATACTTACCAACAACTGCTATATCTAGCTCCTTTTTAGTATTCTTAGCGCTATTGGCAAACTTGCGCCATGAGCGCATACCCTCTTTAGCAAGCTTGTTAGTACGCTTAGTTTTAAGTTTAAAGTGTGGCAATATTATATCTGCCAGATTATCTTTATCAAAGTTTAATGGCACATCATATATGCTATCTATGTCTGGTGCAGAGATTACATGCTCTGGGCGTATATTACATTGCATTGCTATCTTACTTTTACGCCTATCGTCTAGAGGCTCACTTGAGCGCCCTATGACCATATGAGGCTGAACACCATAGCTGTTTAATTGCCTTATTGCATTCTGAGTTGGCTTTGTCTTCATCTCACCTACTTTACTTGGTATAGGTAAATAACTCACCATTATAAAAAAGACACTGTCTGGATTACGAGCCTGCATAACTCTTGCTGCCTCTATAAACATAATATTCTGATAGTCTCCAACTGTACCACCTATCTCTATGACACTAATCTCTGAACCATTTATATCCGCTGCGGCCTCTATCCTCTCTACTATCTCCTCTCGTATATGTGGTATGGCTTCAACACACTTACCTCCATACTCTAAGTTACGTTCTTTTTGTATTACACTTTGGTATATCATACCACTTGTAAGATAATTCTCCTCTGGTAAGTCCCTACCAAGAAATCGCTCATAATTACCCATATCTTGATCTGTCTCCAAACCACTACTTAACACAAAAGCCTCACCATGTTCTGTAGGGTTCATAGTTCCTGCATCTACATTAAGGTAAGGGTCTACTTTAACTAGATTAATCTTATACCCACGAGATTGCAACACCTTACCTATTGAGGCTGCTGCTATACCTTTGCCTACTCCGGACATAACTCCTCCTATTACAAATATATATTTGTGATTCTTTTTCATAATTGCGCACACTTAACACTAATAATTTATACTCCCAAATACCTACGTACAGCTAGGAAACTCGATACAGCACCAAGCACTACACCAGACCCAACTATGTACTTAAATAACATCCCGAAATTACTAGTATAAAATACTAATGAGTTAAATGAGCCAAAGAAGCTCTCTGTAGCCGAGCTCATATATATGGATAGTGGGTAGAATAAGAACAAGGTAAACAAGCCTGCTACAAAACCATATAAAACCCCTTCTACTATATACGGCCCTCTTACAAACCAGTTACTTGCTCCAACGAGTTGCATCACCTCTATTTCGTCTCTATTTGTATATATAGCAAGCCTTATAGTATTAAATATTATCATCACAGATGCGACTGTTAAAAATATGGTAAAAGCAAGGCCCGCCGTCTCTATAGAGGCTGTAAGTCCTGATAGCCTATCTATTACAACTTTATTTTGGTGGTAATTTACTTTCTCTATTATCTGTTGTTCACCTTCGGCCACAGCCATTTGCCCCTCTAAAAAATCCGCAACAATCTCATACTGACTTGGGTCTTTAGCTCTTATGGCTAAACTTGCTCCTAGCGGATTTTCGTCCAGCTCTTCAAGGGCCTGTAATGTCAATTGGTCGTCCTTATGACGCTCTTTAAAGATGACCAATGCCTCCTCTCTAGAGATATACTGTACAGCCATTACCTCAGGTAAGTGCTCTACTGCAGTCTTCACCTCTAGTACCTGCTCTTCAGATGCTGTAGTTAAAAAATATGCATTTATATCTACCTTATCTTTCACCTGGTCTAGAGTGCTCTCTAATGCAGCATTCATAAATAATAGCGACCCTATAACAAACAAAGTAATCATCATCACTAACATTGTGGCAAGTGACACGAAAGCATTACGGAAGAAGCCTACTACACCAGCACGAATAATTCTTTTAAAAGTCGTTCCTAACATTTTAGTATTATTTATATTTAAATATCATTATAGCATGTATTGCCCTCCACTATCATCTCTTACGATTTTCCCAGCATCCATAGTTACCACACGCCCACCCACAGAGTCTACTACACCTTTATTATGAGTAGTAAGCACTACAGTTGTACCTAAATCGTTTATCTTTTTTAATATCTGAACCACTTCATAAGTGTTAATAGGGTCAAGGTTGCCGGTTGGCTCATCTGCTATAAGTAAGCTTGGTTGTATAACTATTGCCCTAGCTATGGCAACCCTCTGCTGCTCACCACCAGACAACTCTTTGGGAAAGTGCTCAGCTTTATCATGTAGGTCTACCAGCCCAAGCACGTGTGGCACATCCACCTCTATCTCTTCATCTCCCATACCTGCAACCTCTAATGCGAATGCAATATTTTCATATACTGTTTTACTGTCTATAAGTCTAAAATTTTGAAAAACCGTGCCAATTTTACGCCTTAATTGTGTAACCTCTCCCTTGCTTAAGTGCTGTGTGTCATCCATGTCAATAAGTACGGCACCCTCCGACGGATATAACTCCGCCAATATCATCTTAAGTAGTGTACTCTTGCCAGCACCGGAGTGACCAACTATAGAGACAAACTCACCATGCTTTACATCTAGGTCTACAGCGTCTAAGGCTGCTGGACCGCCATTATAGAATTTAGAAACTTTATCAAACCTTATCAAACTATCGGACATATGTATATTATACCATCTATTACAAAGCAACCAAATGTGTCTTATCCACTACCCTATCTAACCGCCTTCTTGCGACTAACTTGTATAGGGCTTTTCTTGAGCTTCGGTGCTCTATCTTTTTTAGATTCTAACAAATTAGTTTTAATACCAGGCATCTGTACTGTAAATATAAATTGACCCTCTTTATTAACAGATACAGCTACTGACGCTTTTTGGGGCATACCCTCTTTAACTAGAATCTTAGATAACGGAGTTAAGACCTTAGTCTCTATAAGTCTCTTTATTGGCCTTGCTCCATACTGTGGATCGTAACCCTCTTGAGCTATTGCTATAATTACTGAATTAGGCACTTTTAAAGTTATACCTCTATTACTTAGTCTGTCTTTAACTTCAGAAAAATGCAACTTCACTATTTTTTTAATATTGTCTTGTGTCAATACATTAAAAATCAATGCCTCATCTATACGATTTAAGAATTCTGGTCTAAAGAAGCTCTTTAGGGCATCATTTATGCGTTTTTTCTGACCATTAAGTAACTCTTCTTTAGTGACCTTGTCCCCTTTATGGAAGCCTATTTTGGTCATATTTTCTATATACGCTGCACCTAGATTACTTGTCATCAATATTATAGTATTCTTAAAGTTTACTTTTCTACCCTTTGCATCTGTAAGCTCTCCATTGTCTAAAACTTGTAGTAACAGGTTATACATATCTGGGTGGGCCTTCTCCACCTCGTCGAACAGCAACACCGAGTACGGCCTATGACGTACAAGCTCTGTAAGAGAGCCCCCTTCCTCATGGCCCACATAGCCAGGAGGTGAGCCTATAAGCTTACTCATAGAGTGCCTCTCGGTATACTCGCTCATGTCTACTCTTATCAATGCATCCACACTATCAAATAAAAATTTAGCAAGAGATCTTGCGAGCTCTGTCTTACCAACACCTGTTGGACCCAAGAAAATGAACGAGCCTAGCGGCCTATTTGGGTCCGCTACTCCTGTGCGCGCTCGGGTTACAGCATCGCTGATACTCTCTATAGCTTCATCTTGTCCTACTATACTCTTTTGCAACTCCACCTGCATATTTGCCAATCTTACTATTTCACCCTCTAGCATTCGACTACTTGGAACACCAGTACTCTTGGCTACCACATCGACTATATCATCCTCCTCTACTATTTCTTTGATTGTATTTCTATCTTTTTGTAAGATGCCTAACTCAGTTGTGGCAGTCTTGAGACTTTTTATCACTCGAGGTATGTCGTTATAACGAAGTTTAGATGCAAGTTCTAGATTCTGTGAATTTTCCGCATTTTCTGCCTCTATTGTAAGTGCCTCTATGTTTTTCTTAAGTCCTTTTATACGCATGTGTACCTCTCTCTCCATATCCCATCGTAGCTTTATCTCTCTGGTACCTTCTTCTATATCTGCAATCTCTGCACGTAATTTATTAACCCTCCTCTTAGTTGCGGCTGAGCCTATAGAGTCACTGGACTCAAGAGCCTTGAGCTCTACTATAAGACAACGTACCTGCATATCTGCTTTTTGCAACTTCTCTGGCTTATTTTCTAACGCTAAACGCACAGTTGAAGCTGCCTCATCTATAATGTCTATTGCTTTATCTGGTAAATTACGGTCTGTTATATACCTGACCGATAAGTTTACCGCCGCCTTAAGTGCTTCATCTGTTATACGCACTCCGTGGTATATCTCATATTTTTCTTTAAGGCCTCTTAATATAAGCAAGGCATCTTCAAGTGATGGCTCACTCACTTTAACAGGCTGAAAGCGCCTTGCTAGCGCTGCATCCTTCTCTATATATTTTTGATACTCACTGAGAGTCGTAGCTCCTATAACTCGCATCTCACCACGAGCTAACGCTGGCTTGAGCATATTTGCAGCATCTAGAGAATCTCCAGCTGAGCCTGCCCCAACTATAGTGTGCAGTTCATCTATAAAGAGTATTATCTGTCCCTCTGACCGCTCCACTTCTTTCATTAGCAGTTTTAATCTATCTTCAAACTCTCCACGGAACTTGGTACCGGCCACTAGTAACCCAATATCCAGCGATACTAATTCTTTACCTCTTAGACTCTCTGGTACTTCATTGGTAGCTATCCTCTGTGCTAGGCCCTCAGCTACAGCTGTTTTACCGACGCCTGCCTCACCTATCAGTATTGGGTTATTCTTTTTCCTTCTTGAAAGAATCTGCACGACCCTATCTATCTCTGTCTCTCTGCCTATAACTGGGTCTAGTTTATTCTCCTCTGCCAGCTTAGTAAGTGATCGAGTGTACTTAGCGACAGCCCTATTGCGTTTAGGTATATCTGTAGGTTTTATCTCACCTTTTTGTATAGCAAGGTAGACGCTTAATACATCCTCACGATTGACATTAAATTGCTTCCAGATATGAGCCGTATTGCCTGGCTCATCTATCATAGTCATAAGTAAATGCTCTGTAGACGCAAAGCCATCTCCCATAGCTATAGCTAGCTCTATAGAGCCTTCTATAATTTTTAAAGTATCTGGTGTTAAATATATCTGAAAAGAAGGAGAAATAACTCCGCCTAAGTCACCCTCAAGAGCATCGTCTACTTCATCTGCCATGGCCATCGTATCTACTTGCATGTACTCTAAGATTGTAAGCATCGTACTCTCGTCTTGCATCATCATTGCGGTAAGTAGATGCAGAGGGGTAACCTGCGTCTTGTTTCGCTCTATAGCTATCTGATGGGCTTTATGTATAGCCTCCTTAGCCCGCGTAGTAAATTTGTTAAATCCTGATCCATCCATAATGTGTACTATAATGCCTCACAAGAGGCCACAGGTCAATTAACCAATGGTTATCTATTGTCTATATATTGTCTCTTCTTTCTTAAGTGCTCTTTGTAAGTAACACTATAGTGAGTAACACCACTACTATCTGCAAGATAAAATATCCAGTCATTATCTATTGGGTCTAGTACAGCAGTAAGTGAGGCCAAACTTGGTGAGCCTATAGGCCCTGGTGGTAATCCCTTATGTACATACGTATTATATGGAGACTCGTGCTTTAGGTCCTCAAGGGTTATATCAAATGTACCCTTATTCATAATATATACAAAAGATACGTCTACCTGCAGTGGCATATTCACCGCTAGCCTGTTATACATCACCCCTGCTATCTTACGTCTATCTTCATATTTGCTAGCCTCAAGCTCTACTATGGAAGCAAGTGTTACTATCTCATGTAATGAATACGCTGATTGGGCTGCATGTTGAGCTATGCCTGCATATTGTTTATGAAAATTGTCTGTCATTGCGCCCACAATCTTACTCTCAGAAATATTGGGTAAGAAGTAATAAGTATCAGGGAAAAGGTATCCCTCGTGCTTACTCGCAACAGCTATAAACTTTTCTCTATCAAATTTTAGCATCTTAGCATCAAGCATATCGGCTATCTTTACTACTGTAGACCCTTCTCTAACTCGTACAGTTACAGGCTCGAGACCAAATGCCCCGCTACCCAACCTTTTAATTACCTCAAGCATACTCACTGGCTCCTTAAATAGATAATCTCCAGAGTGGATATTCCTGTCGATATTATATAGTTTTGCAAGTGCATTCATAAACATTGTATTACGTATTACTCCCTGATTCTTTAGAGAGACTGATATTTCTACTAAGCTTTTGCCTTCCTCTATTGTAACTAGATTATTAGTAGGGAAATCTGAAGGAGGCCTGAGTACCAGTAAGTAGCTTGATATGCCACTTATTAATAATATGAAAATTATTATGGCCGTACGTCTATTAGCATGCACCTGCCACAGCCTCTGTATCCTAAGTATTAATCTACGCAAAAAGTTATTACCACCTGCTATATCTGTAAAGATATCTGTCTCTTTGTTATTATCGTATAGCTCCATATTAATATTAACCAGTTGGTAAGTTAGGCGGCGGGCCGGCAGACTTAGCCTGCACCCTATTCATGCCAGGCACAGAGCCCTCCTCACTTGGGAAGTGGTAGATAGTAGCCAACTCCTCTGTAGTTAGAGTGATAGATGGCCGCTGATATGGAGAATGGAAGCCGCTCCTGAGTGTATACGCTGCTATGAAGTCGCTTAGTAAGTCGTCCTGGTTAGGCAGTGTCCACTTCTCCCATGGGTAATCTCCGCCTTTAGAGTCACCGTCCAGACCAAAACTGTTATATCCGTTATAGTTAAGAAACATCTTAACTACAGATTGTATCCTGTGGGTATTCATCTTGTCTTTATCAGCAATATATAATCCTCTTAGCACACAATCAAAAGCAGGCTTCTTGCTTGTTCGGTTAATTGACTCCACCTTCTCTCTATCACCAGGAGTTAGCATGGCGAACCCTTGTGTCTTCTCATCAGGGTTATTAGGGTCTGTAAATTCTGTACTTTTTTCTTTATATATTTGAGATATTATCTCGTCTGCCTCTTCGTCAACTTTCCTGTCTGATTTTTGAAAGAGTATCTGTAACCATATCTGCTCACCTTGCTTAGCAAGAGCAAACTTCTCAAGCATATTTACCATTGGGTCTATTTTAGTCTCCCACTTGTCTGCGTGCTCGTGTAAGCCGAAGTCTACGTATGTTTTTATCGGCAAGGCCTCATGATTGGCTAAATTATAACGAGTACCCCAAGCAAAATGCTTCTCTGGGTCATAGTGAACCTTAGCTGCATAATCCTCTACCTCATGTAACTCCACTTCGGGAAACTGCCCATAAAGCTGTGCTTCCACATGCTCTTTAAAACGCTTCCACATCCACATATACATACGTACCTCCCCATTAATACCTGTTATTTCTAAGCTCCACCATGGACGAACTTTTCCATCTAGATACCTATTAAACTCGGTAGTTTCACCTTGTGTAAGCAACAACCCTTCAAAAAATAACTCCATAGCTGCTGGTGACTTTTGCACAGACTTAGGCACCACTATCTCGTAGAGTGCTGATTCTTGCTTAGAGTCGGCTATATACTGTAGTTGTATGTACTCAATCCACAGCTCCCAGAGCTTACCTACTATAACTGGCAACAGCCAAAATGGAGATAACACTATAAGTACAATAAGTGTTGACTTCATGCCTTCAAAATTGGTAAGTAAAATCGGCAACAGTGTTAACCAAAATAATATACGAAACATGTGTAAGGCCTGTATATCATAACCAGTTATAAACTTATGCACGGCCTTGTAGAACCCTTTTATTAGATTAAAAATAAACTGCATTATATAAATAATAACACACTAAGACCCTAAGAATATATCAATATCACCATCAAGCACGGCGTCTACATTACTTGTCTCGGTGTCACTTGTATGGCTCTTAACTTTCTTATATGGATGCAATACATAACTACGCATTTGAGAACCCCAAGAATTGTCTATTTGAGTACTTATGGTTAGTCCCTGTGCCTCCTTTGCTCTGTCCTCTTCTTGTTTTTTATATAACTTACCAAGTAACTGAGCCATGGCTCTCTCTCTGTTAGCCTGTTGACTGCGGCCCTCTGTACATTTTACACTTATCCCAGTTGGTAAGTGCTTAATACGCACAGCCGTCTCGACCTTATTTACATTTTGACCTCCAGCACCTCCCGAGCGAGCAAAGTTGACCTCCAAGTCTGCTTCTTTAACATCGATATCAGGTAACTCAGAGAGCTCTGGTACCACCTCTACCATTGCAAAACTTGTCTGCCTTTTTCCTTGTGAGTTAAATGGTGATATTCGGACTAGTCTATGCACCCCACTCTCGCCTTTAAGCTTACCGTACACTCCGATGCCTCTAAGTAGAAAACTCACACTCCTATACCCGGCTGAGCTTGTAGTACTACTGAGTAGTTCTACACCCAAGTCTTGCTTAGATGCCCACCTCTCATACATACGCTTAAGCATGGTTACAAAATCCTCAGAATCATCGCCTCCAGCTCCTGCCATAATCGTAATAATAGCGTTGCTCTTGCCATACTTACTACCACCCTTCAACTCCTCTTTAAGGGCTTGGTACTCCGACATCACACCTTGTGCCTTCTGTGAATCAGCCCAAAAGTCTGTAGCAGCCATTTGATTCTCAATTTCTGTTATCTTATCTTTTATTTGCTGTTTGCTTTCGTCTTGCATAACTCTATTAGTGTAGCAAAGTTATCTGTTTTTGCTATTTTGTTTGGCTTCTCGTGGCCACATTTTTCACACTTATGTTTTATAATATAAGTATCACCTTTTGTTTGCACTTCTGCGGGCTTCATAAGCCCACCACAACTCTCAAGCGCAAGTCTATCACCAGGGTTAATGTCTACGTGTTTGCTCCACAAGCACTCACTACAGTGGTTAGTATACCCATTACCAATGTTCTCAGCACTGCAATGACCACAAGTAAAATCCTCCTTATTTTTTATAAACTTTTTCATCTACACTATTACCACTACCCTATTATTTGCCACCTCTAGAATTCCTTTCTTTATTACGAACTTTTCTCCGTCTTTATCTGCCTGTGTTTTTATTGTTATAGTACCTGCTTTTAGTGTACTTATCATGGGCTCGTGCTCGGCCAAGATCTCCATCTCACCCTCTACACCAGGCACAAGTACACTAAATGCATCACCATCAAACTTGGTCTCTGCCACTGATGATATTGTTAGGTGAAATGTCTTCATAAGAAATTATTTTGCTGTGGTAACTTCATCTATACCACCCTTCATATAAAACTCCTGCTCATCTACATCATCATACTTACCGTCTAGTATGTCTCCAAAGCCACGTACAGTGTCTGCAAGTGTTGCATATGACCCGGGCTTGCCAGTAAAGATTTCCGCAACGAAAAACGGCTGCGAGAAGAACTTCTCTATCTTACGTGCTCTGTATACCAGCTGCTTGTCGTCTTCGCTCAGCTCCTCGATACCAAGTATGGCGATTATGTCTTGTAGGTCTTTATACTTCTGTAGTACTCGCTTAACCTCACTTGCCACCCTGTAGTGCTCCTCACCTACAATGTCTGGAGTAAGTGCTGTAGAGCTAGAAGCTAGTGGGTCTATACTCGGGAAGATGGCTTTCTGTGCCAGCTCTCGTGATAACGATACTGTAGAGTCTAAGTGGGTAAATGTAGTAGCTGGTGCTGGGTCTGTCATATCATCTGCTGGCACATATACCGCCTGTATTGAGGTAATTGAACCACTCTTAGTAGAAGTAATACGCTCTTGCAAGTTACCCATTTCGGTAGCAAGTGTAGGTTGATAACCCACAGCACTTGATACTCGCCCTAATAGACTTGATACCTCTGAGCCTGCCTGTACAAAGCGGAATACATTATCCATAAAAAATAGTACGTCTTTACCGCCCTCATCACGGAAGGCCTCGGCCATAGTGAGACCTGATAGTGCTACGCGAGCTCTAGCACCTGGCACCTCGTTCATCTGTCCAAACACTAGTGCAGTCTTCTCTAATACTCCCGAGTCTTTCATCTCGTAGTACAGGTCATTACCCTCACGCACACGCTCTCCTACTCCAGCAAATACTGAGTAGCCTCCGTGCTCACTGGCCACATTACGTATAAGCTCCTGTATAAGTACAGTCTTACCTACTCCAGCACCGCCGAATAGTCCAACCTTACCACCCTTCATAAAAGGGGTCATAAGGTCTATAGCCTTGATGCCAGTCTCAAACACTTCAGCTGTAGTACTCTGCTCAGCAAAAGTTGGTGGTGCTGCGTGTATAGGCATGCGTTTTGCCTTAACAGGTGCTGGCTTACCGTCTATGGGCTCACCTAGTACAGAGAACATCCTACCAAGAGACTCCTCTCCAACAGGCACTGATATTGGTGCTCCAGTGTTAACAACCTCCATACCACGCTTAAGTTCCGCTGTATCCTCCATAGAGATACACCTTACTCTGTCTAGTCCTAGGTGTGAGGATACCTCCAAGGTCACTACCTTACCATCGCCTTGTACCTCTAGAGCCGTAAGTATGTTTGGTAGATTATTTTCAAAATATACATCCACAACCGGTCCGATGATTTGCTTTACACTACCAATGTCTTTATTATCTGTATTTTTTGTTTTTATCTCTTGTGTACTCATAATATTTATAATTTAATAATCTTTTAATAACTTTATAACAACTACTTCATGGCCTCAAGCCCGCTCGTAATCTCACCTATCTCAGCCGTGATAGCTGCCTGACGAGCTTTGTTAAACTTACGCTTGAGTAACATGCTTACCTCACCAGCCTTATCGGTAGCGTTCTTCATAGCGACCATGCGTGCTGAATGCTCGCTAGCCTTATTCTCTAGCAAGGTGTGAAATACTAATATATTGGTGAGCCTAGGCAACACCTCCTCAAGTAAGCTATTGCGGTTAGGCTCTACCTTGTAGTCTGCTACACGTGTCTCATCCTCGTTGCCACCTGCCGACCACTTACCACGCTCTGGGAGTATACCGGATACTATGTCATTAAGTGCTCCATGTGATAGTGGCAATATGCGACGCAGTACCGCCTCTTGCTCAAACGTAGACTTAAAATTCGTATAAATAACATTTACCTTGCGTACCTTACTCTGCTCTTGCATTTTTATTATCATATCTGTTATATCTTGCATCTCTACTTCTTCTACGTCATCGCTCACATTACTAACAGAATGTATAACCTCATAACCCCTGCGCTCTGCCCAGTCTAGACCTCTGCGGCCTATACATATCCACTTAACACCACCCTTGCTTTCATCCTTATTTGCTATAAATTTTTCTGCTAGTTTAATCACAGCACTGTTAAGACTGCCTGCTAAACCCTTATCACTAGTCACAAGTATTGTGACTGTTGTACCTGTAGTATTCTGGGCTACCAATGGATGCTTAGCAAACTCTACTATGT
The DNA here is from genome assembly GCA_027066795.1 of Candidatus Kaiserbacteria bacterium. Classification (GTDB taxonomy): domain Bacteria; phylum Patescibacteriota; class Minisyncoccia; order Phycocordibacterales; family UBA2100; genus S139-169. The sequence continues at coordinate 9,617 of JAMONA010000035.1, read as the reverse complement.
GACTTACCTGCCCCAGTATGCGCAGCGCGCTACGTGCATAAGTCCTAGCACCACGCGCCCTCTCCTGACTCTTGCGCATCTTTACAGCACTCACAGCCTCCATTGCACGCGTTACCTTACGTGTTTTTTGTACTGATTTTATTTTGTTTTTAATCTCTTTAAGTCCTGCCATATTGTATTACTCAGTAACGTACAAATCTTTGTTAGCGCTCTCAAATGCCTTAAGAGCCTCTTTAAGAGTAGTCTCGCTCTCCTCACTCAGTGCCTTCTCTTTTGTAACAGTCTCTATCAGGCTAGCGTGCTGGCCTGTAAAAAAGTCTTTTAACTTAGCCTCTAGTCTAGATATCTTATCTGCTGGCACATTGTCTAGGTACCCATTTACACCAGCATATATTACTAATGACTGCAGAGCGAAGTGTATCGGTTCTCCATTTTTTTGCTTTAGCAGCTCTGTAAGCCTACGCCCCGAGTCTATACGCTTTTTAGTTGTTTCATCTAAGTCTTGAGCAAATTGCATAAACGCCTCAAGCTCGCGAAACTGAGCAAGCTCCACACGCATAGAGCCGCCAACCTTCTTCATTGCCTTAGTCTGTGCTGAGCTACCCACTCGAGAAACCGAGTTACCAACATCAATAGCAGGCATAAGACCTTGGTTAAATAGACCTGAGTCTAAGGCTATCTGCCCGTCTGTAATAGAGATTACATTGGTAGGTATGTACGCCGATACATCACCCTCTTGTGTCTCTATTATTGGTAGTGCTGTCAGTGACCCACCACCGAGCTTTTGATTAAGTCTTGCCGCACGCTCTAGTAAGCGTGAGTGTAGGTAAAAGATGTCTCCAGGATAAGCCTCTCGTCCAGGCGGACGACGTAGCAGTAGTGACAGCTCTCTATATGCAACAGCCTGTTTAGATAGGTCGTCATAGATTATAAGGGCATCTCTGCCTGAGTCCATAAAGTACTCGCCTATAGCAGCACCAGCAAATGGAGCTAAAAATTGCATAGGTGCAGGAGCTGAAGCAGGTGCAGTAACAACTACGGTATACTCCATGGCTCCAACCTCCTCTAGCTGCTGCACTATACGTGCAGTCTTAGATTCTTTTTGCCCTATCGCTACATATATACATAATGGGCGTGTCTCTTCTGGTTCATTTTTTTGGTTGATTATCGCGTCTATGGCAATAGTCGTCTTACCTGTAAAACGGTCACCTATGATGAGCTCTCGCTGCCCACGACCTATTGGCACCATAGCATCAATAGCCTTTATGCCAGTGTGTAGCGGTTCGCTTACTGCTTCTCGGTCTAGCACAGAGTATGCCTCTCTCTCTATTGGATTAAACTGCTTGCTTTTTATAGCACCTTTACCGTCTACTGGTTCTGCAAGTGCGTTTACAACTCTGCCAAGTAAAGCATCTCCAACAGGCACAGACAATACACGACCAGTAGAACGTGCCAACATACCTTCAGAAACTCTACTAGAGTCCCCTAAGATTACAGTCTTTACGATATCTTCCTCTAAGTTCAACACCAAGCCATATAGCACACCATCGCTATTCATGGCCTCCTCTAAAGACTTGTTACTTGAGTCATCAAATAAGACCATCTCCATCATCTTTGCTTCACTTAGCCCATCTATCTCTGCTACTCCGTCTCCTATTGAAACCACTCTGCCAATGTCCTGAGCCTCTGACTGTCTATCAAAGTTTTCTATCTCGGCCTTAATCTTTTCTATTATTGTGTTGTCTGTGTCTTTTGCCATAAGTTTATAATTTTAATAAAATCTGATAATTATGCTTTTGTTGCATTTCTATACGCTTGTAGCAACTTAGTTTTAAAACTGTTGTCTACTAACTTACTGTTGCTCTCTAACCTGTAACCTCCGACAATTGTGTTATCTACATCTACTCTAGTGCCGCCTTGTGCCCCACTGTCTTGCATAGCCTTATCTGCATCTGCATCTCTAGCTACAGTAAGTACTGAAGCCAGGCCACGGTCTGCAGCGACCAACCTTTTATAGCTAGAAAGTACTTTAGGCAGCAAACCAATAGCGCCCCTATTTTTTAAAGACCTTATTGTACCAGCTACAATTTCATTAGCACTCTTGCCACTATGACTTAGGCTATACATTGCTTTGGCGTACACTTCAGGCTTCATATTTTAATTACATTATTATTTTAGTTGTTTTTTAAGCAGTCTCTCTGCGGCCAGTATGGCAGTACGCGCTATCTGCTCGTTGCTGCCGTCTAGAGCCCTTTTAGCGGCCTCTACAGCTTTGGCCTTAGCGTCTTGCTCTATACGCTCTCCTCTAAGGGTAGCCTCCTCTACTATACCTTTGCCTTTTTGCTGTGCTGCATCTTTAGCAGTTACTATTATCTCGTCTGCTCGGCTAGTGGCCTTTCCTACTATATTATCAGCCTTCTTGTCTGCCTCAGCTAAGTTAGTCTTTGCCTCCGCGGCATCTTTAACTCCTTGCTCTATACTTTTTTGCCTTTTATCTAGTATTGTAAGTACTGGCTTATATAAAAAATATGTAAGGGCAACCAATAACACTCCGAAGTTGACGGCTTGTATTATAAGCAGTCTCCAATCTACTCCAAATGAATTTAATAAATCTACCATAATGGTTGCTGATTAAAGTCCTTTAATGATAAATGCCACTACTAGTGCCAAGATACCAAGGGCCTCAGCGAAGGCTATAGCGATAATCATGTTTGACACTATCTTACCACTTGCTTCTGGATTACGCCCTATAGACTCCATAGCCTTAGCGCCTATAAGACCTATACCGATACCTGGGCCAATAACTCCAAGACCCGCTGCTAATGCCATTCCGATTGCTTTTGCTGATTCTAATTCCATAATATTTTATTGTTTAATAATTAATAAACTCTAATGCCTCTTGTTACAGAGTCGCGTTAATACCTTTTGCGAAGATACTAATGCGGCTCGATAACAGCAAGCTTGATGAATAGTAGCGTAAGTAAGGCAAATATACCAGCTTGTACAAAACCTATAAAGAGCTCAAATCCCATAAGGGTACTAGGTAGTACATATGGTACGAAGTAAGCTACTACAGCTATAAGCACTTCACCGGCAAGTATATTACCAAATAACCGGAAAGAAAAAGAAACAATACGCACAAGCTCAGAACCAAGCTCTATAATACCAACTATAAATGCTAATGGTGATTTAAAACTTATAAATTTACCAGCGTATGCAAATAACCCGAGCTTAAACATGCCTGTAAGTTCAATGATTATAAAAGATATTAATGCCAACGCCAATGTAACATTTAGGTCAGTATTAACACTCCTGAAGAGTGGCACAAGTGTATCATCTTGCCATATACCAATAGAACCTATACCTGGTGTAAATTGTAATGAGTTGGCAAAAAATATGAATAGGAATAACGTTAACACAAGAGGTAAAAATATTCGTGCGAGTTTACGGTCTTCAAAAGTCTCAGTCATATATTCATATACAAAATCTATAATTGTCTCAAATATCAACTGAACCTTACCAGGAACCATCTTTATAGAGCGCCCAACGAAAAAAGCCAAGGTGATGAGTATCAACATAACAGCCCAACTTGTTATAAGTGTATTGTTTATAGGTATCCCATGAAAGTCTCCAAGCCTCTCTGCAGCCAAAGGCATTATGTGTATACCAGTATCGTGTACTGCTACAGCTGCATGCTCTACCACTTCAGAGCTATGTGCTGTAGGTGACTCAAGTACATTATTAGCAATATCCTGTGTCATAATGTCTGCGATTGTAACACCAGCCTATTACACAATCAAGTATTAGGGTCTGCTCTTTACTAACTTAGGTGCTCGTTTTAAATCATTTAGGTCTGAAATTTGGTACCACCATTTTGACTCCACCACTTTTATTTTATGCTTATTCACCATTGTTGCCAATGTTTGTGGCAAGCCATACTCTTTACCATTTTTTATTGACACAGGTTTATACTCAAAATACTCTGGTGTTATGGCATACAGTGCAGCATTAATATAGCCCTTGTCGTGTATACCCTCTGTAATGGCTAGTAAATTACCATCATTATCAAATTCCATTTGGCCGCCGCTAAATTTACTACGCACTCTCTTTATTAAAATACTATTGCCTTCTCCTGCTATGCATTCGTTTATATCGTCTTTACAATATAAGTCGTCACCCATCATTACCAAAAATCTACCTGTAATATGTTGCTGTACTAAGCTTATAGCATGGCCTGTGCCAAGCGGCTTCTTCTGCTCTACATATGTTACCTTACGTCCGTTAAACTCATCACCAAAATGGTTTATCATCTGCTCTTTAAGATAACCGACCACAAATATCAGCTCTGTAACTTCTTGAGGCAGTAGTTCTAAGTTATGCTCTACCAAGTTGCGACGCACGCCATCGGCACCAATAAAGCGAGCCATAGGTTTTGGTATGTGTCTGGTAAGTGGTCTCATACGAGTACCCTCTCCTGCTGCTAATATTATCGCTTGCATATGTACATCATACTAAACTTTTAGAGTATTCTCAAATATTATTGCAGCCTCGTCAACTTCTACAGCGTAAGTGTTGCTCTCTGTCAAACCAATCAACTTAGTCTTATCCAGTATCCTACCTCTTAGGTATGCGTTGCCATAACCTATGCCTCCTGAGAGAATTAACGCATCACAGCCTTGCATGGTGCCGTAGTAGGCAAATATCTGCTTAACTATCCTCTCGATAAACATATCGACGGCCAACTTCTCTGGCTCTTGCCTCTTACTGGCCCTAGTTATTATGTCTAGTGTATTTTTACTACCAGTCATGCCGTATAGGCCAGACTCATTATTGAGCATGTCTACAACCCTGTCTACAGACAACCCGCTTGCCTGTGCTATATGCTTTACAACACTTGGGCCAATACTACCGCTACGAGTAATCATCATAAGCCCCTCTAGCGGTGTAAGACCCATGGTTGTATCTACAGATTTACCAGCTATAACAGCCGTCACTGAGCACCCACCTCCTATATGGGCACATATAACTTTATTCGGTAAGCTACCACTGACCTCTTTTAGCTCAGCTAGTGCTGACTGCACAGCAAGACCGTGAAAGCCATAGCGTTTAATATTATATTTTGCTGCTACATCTGCATTTATTGGGTAAGTGCTAGCCTTAGCAGGCATACTCTTATGGAAGTCCGTATCAAAACTTACTACTATCGTGGCCGTTGGCAGGACAGATCTTATATTTCTCACAACGTCTAATGCTATGGAGTTATGAATAGGTGCAAACTTAGTAAACTTACTTATTTCGTACTCTATGTCTGAGTCTAAAACTAGTGGGCCACGCAAATCTCCACCATGTACTACGCGTATGCCAACCCTATCTACACCTGAGAGGCCACCTATCCACTCAAGCTCATGTTCAGTCACAGAGGAGTCCTCCTTACGGTCGAAGGTGCGCTTGTCTAGTACCGCGCGCTTATTGTTAAATAGCACATATTTAACAGAAGTTGAACCGGGGTTAATTGTTAATATATTTTGCATAATTAGTTTTTAGATATTTGCTTAGGTAATACAATATTTGAGTGGGTCCTTAAGAACTTATCTACAAGTGAGTTTGGTGGTACAGAAAACAGGAGACCATATTCGGTAACTTCTATAATAAAATCATCTTGAGAGTATTCAGCGTCTGGCCATTTTTCATTGATCCAGTTAATGATATACCGACGTGGTATATCAAATCCGGAGCCAGAGTCATCCGCTCTTTCGTGGTCTCTTTTTATAATATCATATACTACTGCTTGCCTGGTTTTATCCCTGTCCATAAATCTATCTTCATCTAAATTCCTAATGACAACACATGCAAGATTTTTACTACGGAACTCTATCCCTCTTCTAGAATAATCTTCATTCATTTTCTCTCTATTGAGCCTGTCCTCTTCGATTGCAAGCTTGTTATATTTATTAGTTAGTATTTTAAATAACTTATCTGCTTCAGTTCCCTCCGCTTCAGGACCAAGATATTCTTTAGGTAATGTACTCAACACCTCGTCCAGGAGCGTCCTGCATCTACTTACTTCGTCAATATTTATATTGTCATCACTTATATTACGAACCAATCTAACTAACTCACGAAAGGCGTTCTTAAAGCCTGGCTTAAATACCTCGGTCATTTCTCCCAGTGTATTATCTTGGGTTAACCCAAGCTGCTTTAGTCTTTTAGCAAATTTAGAGTAAGCTTCTTCAGTAACCTCTACACCTCCTTCCTCGCTAATGGTAGTCACGATACTCATAAAGTCTCGATTCAATATCTTTCCAATTTTTAAATTTTTTATATCAAGATCCTTATTTATATCCGAAATAATACCAGAAAGCTCATATCTATCATTAAAATACTCTATGGCGCTATCCATTCCCACAATGTTTACCTCATCACCCTCACTTAAAATACCACCTGACCTATTGATAGTCTCTATAATCCAGTGTGGTGTTGCGGAAGATTCACTACCGAGATTCAACTCATCAAACCATTTAATAAAGCTACTCACAAACTTGTGACCTGCTTCAGCAGAAACTTTAGATACCTCCTTTGTTTTAGCTACACCAACGCCAGGTAAGCCACCGATGGCCGTTGAAGGACCTGCGCTTGCCGAACCGACTGCCACAGCTCCTGCACCAAGTACTGCACCTTTCAAAAAACTGCGTTTGCTTTTGTCTACATCATCTGGCTCTACTCGTTCAGGCTTTTCTGGGTTTTTACTCATGTACTTAATTATACCCTTCTTTTACCAGTTATTTATCTCTGGTGGGTCTATTTTATGTTTTTTTATATAATCTTTCTCCCATTTTAGTTTAGCATCCATCTCTTTTGTTACTGACACCTTCTGCTCGTGCGTAAGCGGACCATGCTTAGCTGCAAGTTCGGCAATATCCTTAACCAGGTCATACCTTGACAGGCCGTTGCGCGCCTTCATATCAAATGGACTTGTAGTACTGCCTTGTTCCTCATAACCGTTTATGATAATCCTGTCTGCTACATCATAATCAAACAGTAGTTTTTTAATAGTAGCCGTATATCCATGGAAGTTGAATACTATCGGCTTATCATGTGTTAAGTACTTATTGTGTATACTCTCTTTCATTTGGTTAATATCTGCATACGCTTTCTCATCACAGTACTCTGCAAACATGTCCAATTTAAAGAAGTTTACAAACCTTATTTTAACCTCAGGAAACTTCTGCCTAAAGAGTGTAACTCCTACCACTGCCTCCTCCGTAACATAGTCTCCACAAGTTGCTACTACTACATCTGGCTCGCCTTCTTCAATTGGATTAGAGAGGAACTCCCATATCATTGCACCGTCTTCGGCCTGCTTAGCAGCCTCAGTAGGTGTAAGCCACCCACGTACCATTTTCTTGCCAGCAACTATTATATTTACTGAATCATTAGATGTCAGAGCAAGGTCCATTGCCTCTACCATCAAGTTTTTATCAGCTGGGAAATACAAGTTAACTATGTCACTGCTATGATTCAGCATTCCTGAGATAAATGATGGGTTCTGATGTGAGAAGCCGTTATGGTCTTGCCTCTCTAATAGCGATGTGAGTATTATGTTTACTGGTGCAATAGGCTCCCTAAACTTTACGTAACGAGCTACTGAAACAAATTTTATGTACTGGTCTGCCATACTAGCCACTATTGGCGCAAAAGACTCATATGATACAAAGAAGCCATACCTGCCAGTAATAGCATATCCAAGCAGCATGCCAAAAAGTGTGTGCTCACTGAGCATCTCTACCACTCTACCATCTTGTTTTAAATCCTTATCCCAAGGTTCTGTAGGCCACTGCCAGACTCGTGCTGTTTTAGTAAAGACTGCTTCTAAGTGGTTCGAGTACGTCTCGTCAGGACTAAATAGTCTAAAATTCCTGGCCTCTTTATTTTTATCAAATAGCTCTGCCATATACTTACCAGAGATACGCATCGCGTCTCCTCCTTTTTCTCCACGTTGCATCAGGTTCACTTCTAACGACCCAGCCTCGGGTAGCTCTAAATCACCACGCATCTTACCGTGAGCATATGGTGATTGGCCCATCGCCCTGCTGGCCTCTGGCAGGTTATCTTTTATGTCTTTATCAAGCTCTATCTCTCCGTCACTACCTATACTCATAAGCTCTTCAAGTTTATAACTCCTCAGCCACGATTCAAGCTGCTTAAGCTGTAGTTGGTTTACAACAGAGTCCCCTTTTAGATCATTAAATACAACCTGATGTGAGCCACAATTACCCGCAATCTTAAGCCCTGACACTTCTTCTGGAGCACCCATACCTTTAGGAGTTTTTAGAATCACTACAGGCCACCTAGGCGCAACCAACCCATGCTCACTATCGGCTTGTGTCCTTAATGTAGTAATCATCTGCATCGCTTGGTCAAATACATTAATACTCTGCTCGGCAAGGTCCGTCTCTTTATTAGCATCTATAAATAGTGGGGTATACCCATGAGAGCGAAAGAAGTCTGAAATCTCATCATCACTCATCCTACCAAATATTGTAGGGCCAGATATTTTATAACCATTTAAATGTAGAACTGGTAATACTACACCATCTCCTTTAGGGTTTATAAATCTATTAACATTCCAACTAGTGGCAAGAGGGCCAGTCTCAGCCTCACCATCTCCTATTATGCATACTGTAATAAGCTTGGGGTTGTCTAATACACTACCCGCAGAGACAGATAATGAGTATCCGAGCTCGCCACCTTCAAGTATCACACCAGGCGCCTCTGGGTTAAGATGTGACGGATACCCGTAAGGCGTAGAGAAGTCTCGTATCATTTTGTGAAGTCCTTTTTTTGTATAAGGCAGGGCCTCTGGGTCCACACTTGTAAGAGAGCCCTCTATAAATAAGTTAGCCTGAAAGGCCGGGAAGCCGTGCCCAGGACCCACTACACATAAAAAGTCGTTGTCTGTATGCTTATTTATGAGCCTGTTAATATTAGCGTACACGAGGTTGATACCCGGACAGGTACCCCAGTGCCCTAGTAACCTCTCTTTAATGTCGGCCTGCTGTAGCGGCCTCTCTAGTAGAAAGTTATCTTTAAGAAATATCTGCGCAACTGATAAATAATCGGCGAGCCTTACCTGTTTTTTTATAGAGTTAACACTTTGCATGCTTATATATCATATTGTACATTTGCAGGACTAGTGTTAGACCACCAATTTGCAAAACCTACCCACCAACCGTATGGGTTATACCACCCATACGGTTCGCGATCTTTTTTATCATAAAACTCACCGTCCAGGTTTACAGTCCAGTTACTACTATTATGAGAGTACACCCATTGCCTCCAATTACGCCATTGGTCCTCAGTTATGTCTCCACTGTAGTACTCTCTAAAATTTTCATAGGTTGGCATGTCTGCCAATTCATATAGACTCAAGTCCGAATAGTTGGCGTCTAGCTCTCCCCAATCAAAAGACTCACCTCCAATATTGGTATTATCAGAGATTTGTGGCTCATAGCCCCCAAGCAGTTGTGCTATGGCATCATCTGTATTGCCTTGAAAGCCACCGTAGTCTGTGCCTGTATACGCATCGTCACCATCTTCATAGTAATATTCTTCTTGAG
>JAMONA010000034.1 GCA_027066795.1 Candidatus Kaiserbacteria bacterium | reverse complement strand
TTTCTTGCCATGTTGCTATCTCATATTGAGAAAAGCGAGACTGTTGTAACTCCTTTTCTACAACAGTAGACTTACTCTGGTCTGATAAACGCACTATTATTTTTGTTGTTTCGTCGTTTATTTTTAATATTGAACGCATCTCATCATCGAGTATAATTGCATTTTTATCAAGGCCTGAATTTTTTGTCTTAAAGATTCCAACTATTTTATACTCTTTACTTTCTCCGTTGCGCTCTACTATCACCGTATCACCATCACGAAGACCACCTAGGTCTTCGCTAAACATTGAACCCTCGTAGCCACCAGCAAGACCTGATCCAAGAAGGATTTTACCATAGTCATTCGATTGTAAAAATCGTCCGTCAATTATTTTTGATTCAATATCAAATACCTCCCTGATATCATCATTCACATTTATACCTATTAAAGAGCCTCCTATACGCTCTTCGTCACGGCCGTCATTATCTTTTTTATTAACAAAAACTACGGCGGCCTCTGTGACAGGACCTACATGGGTCACATACTTGTTATCTTGTAAAAGATCCATAATCCCACGAGTGTCAGTGATAAATATCTCCCCTATTTTAGGCTCGACTATAAGCTCTCCGTATTGATAATCAACCTTGCTACCTGTGATACTTTTACCAATACCTGCAAATATTGAATCTGTAAAAAGAAGATTTAAAAATACAATCATCATTATCACAATCACTAGTGCAAGTGAGCTCTTGTTACCTCTACTAAGAGACTTCCAAGCTAAAAATAGTGACAGTTTAATATTTTTCATCTTATCTTTATGTATTTACTATGTACTGCTTAGTACTGTACTATTTACTTAACTGGCATAAATTTCACCACCTCTGCGTCTTTTGCTAAGCCTGACAATACCTCTACGTACTCATCACCTATAAAGCCACTCTCAAAAAAGACTTTTTTAAACTTATCGTCGATAGGCTTTACTTTGCCTGGGTTGAGCACATGTACAAAATAAGCGTCTCCATCCTTCTTAGCTACACCTCTCTCTACTGCCAGTACACTCTGCTTAGTATCATATAGTATTGATACATCTAGTGACATACCTGGTAGCACAGTAAGGTCGCTACTCTGTAGAGTATCTGAACTAATGCTAATCTCGTAATACCTAATACCTAATACCTCTTGCTTATCTGGGTAAATAAAGTCCACAGTACCCGCGAATACTTCCTCTGGAAGGGCATCTAGGCTAACTCTAGCCTCCATGCCTATTTTGACTTTTGTTATATCCACCTCTGACACAAGTGCAGATATATACTCTCCTTCTGAGCTAATCTTTACAATTGGCAACGAACTAGATGTAAACTCGCCAACTTCTTTATATATATCTACCACTACACCCGCATGTGGACTATATATGTAAGTCTTATCAAGAGCAGTTTTACTTACCTGGTAATTACCGCTTGCAGACACAACTGAAGCTTCAGCAGCACTAACCCCAGCCCTAGCCGCATCTACGTCTTCTGTACGGACCTCGTCAAGTACTTTATATTCATTTTCTTTTGTTATACCAAGGGCCTTGTTTGCACTAGTTATTGCAGACTGCGCACTGGTCAAGGCAGTAATATTGGCTAGAAGTTGATTACGTGCAGTACTCACTGCAGTAGTGTATGAACTTATTGTGCTGGTAGTTACTGCTGCAGTATTTATAGCTCCACCTAGTGCTGTCAATAAAGAGTCTGTAAGCTTCCTAATAGCTATAAGATCGGATTTTGTAGATTCTAATTCTTCAGCTAAGTCAACGTCCGTAAGCGAGTACGCTGATTGTGCACTGTGTCTAGTCAGTATATCACCAACCACTACACGCTGGTTTTCAGCAGATATTTTTGCTGAGTACTCTGTGGTCTGAAATGCAAGTGTCGGGTTGACAGTTGAGGTATCTTGCATGGCTATATCTGTACCAAACGGCACCGCACTCACTGTACCTGCATAAGCACTCTGTAATACGTTGCGTGCAGTATCTTGCGCTGATACAAGCGTGTACTCAGCTGCAGATACCTGGCTTGCCACTATGTTCTTGTCTCCTTGTGAGGATCCATTTAATACCTTTTGTAACTGTGCTTCTGATGATAGGACCTGTGCTCTAGCAGACTGTAAGGCACCAAGCGCTTGTGTCACCTGTGCTCTCTGAGTCCTGTTTTCTACATTCGCTATTATCTCACCCTTTTTGACCTTCTGCCCAACCTCTACGTATATAGCAGTTAGCTGCCCAGCAACATCTGAGCCTAGCTTGACCTCGGTATCTGAAATAATTTCACCACTAACTGAAATGGACTTCTTAAGGTCGTGTTGCTCCACGTGCACAATTTCATATGGAGTATCAGGGTTGGCGTCTGTATATTTACCGTTGACAAAATACACAAATAACGCCGCCACCACAAGAGTACCGACGATAATTGCTTTCTTATTTTCTTTAACTTTTTTGAGTATTTGATTTTTCTCTATCATGACCATAATCATATCACTGTCTTGCCCTTTGTCGACCCTCTCTATTGCCTTGTTGCCCACTTTGTTTATCTTTTATTTGAGTAGAGTCTCCGTGCCCACCCTGCTCTTGGTCTCCGGCAAGTATCTCATCTATCTGCGCTTGTGACAAGTACTGTGCTGTGTATACACCGTCGTTTTTGACTATCTGCTTGTCAAATGAACGCATATGATTACGAGAGCCTCGTATCAAATTTTCATAAACCATTACTATGTCCTCGTTATCAGTATTTGAAATCCAGTTGTTTAAATCATAGATATCCAAGTCCTCTATCGTTGCCCCAACCTTAAGTGCCTCTAGTAAAGATGTGCTACCTTGCGCAACTAAACTGTCATATAGGTCTTGCATAGCTGGGATAGTGAACACACCTGTAGTGTCATCTTTTACAGGGTCTTCAATATTGTACCTGTCTAACAACTCCTTAACAGCTAATGAATGTCTGTTTTCACTATAAGATATATTATCAAATATCTTAACGCCCCAGACCTCAAACATTGTACGATATACGTCTCTTGCAAGCTTCTCCTCTTCTCTCATGCTTATCAAGCCTTCAGCCTCTGTCTCTGATAAATCCCCTGTTGGTACTCCTGTAAGAGCATCATAGCTTGGCACAAATGAATGATCTTTATCACTACTGTTATTAATTATACTATTAGTTGCATATGCACCACCTCCTAATAGTGTCATAAGACCAAGTGCCCATGCTACCATAGCGCCACTAAGTGCAAACCCCTTATTTAGCTTATTTTTCTTCATGTTTAATCTAATTATATTGCTAATAAATAGCTACTATCTGTGCATTTTATGAGTCTTCATGCCGCCCTTGGCAAAACCTAGCTCTTGCATTATGGTACTAGCCTCTTCATGGTTACCGGCTTCGCGCAGCTTATGTGCCTCTATAATTTTACTGAAGTTTTCAATACTTACCTTCTCTGCCATTGGTGTACCCGCTACAGCTGTGCTCCAAGCATCGTAGTCACTGTTCTCTAATGCTATCTGTATAGCCTCTCGGTTACCTTGGTGCCCTGCCATCTCAGCCTTATGCTTATTAGCTTGCTCTTGTGTCATCCTTCCGTTAGATACAGCTCCGTCCATACGCTCTTGCCTTTTATTTTTATATGCAGACCTCATGTCATCTTTAGAGATGCCCTCAGCCTCTAGTATGTCATGCATATTTTCACCATTATCTACACGTGCCTGCAACTCAGGCACAGAGACGCCTATCATGTCTGCAGTAATTTGTAAATGTCCATTATCACGATGATGTCCAGCATTGTTAAACATCCTCTGCTCGTCTGTACTTTGCGCTGCTTGTGCCGCACCTACAACACCTAGAGTAACCATACTCACACCCAATGCTCCTGCTACTATATATTTCCTCTTCTTTTTGCTATTTAAGTCTTTCATAATTTATATTTTATATTATTTATAATCTATCTGTGCAAATTCGAGAAGAATCTTTTAAAACTCTTACTCTACTTATTACTACAATACAAATCTATATAATATTTCAAAATTATAAATGTCCAGGCATTAACATGTGCTTACGCTCTAGTGGGCGTATACCTAAGGCCTCTATCTGCCCGGCATCATCGTCACCCACCACCATTATCATCATGCCCTCTATTAGCTCCGACTTGTGTGGCATCCTTGTTTCTTTAGTTATATATACTTGCTTCTCTTCACCATCTCGCAAGATTACAGTCACCTTATCTAGGTCATTTGAGATTACATCAATAATCCCTATATGCACCTCGTTATCTCTACGTAGTATATAACTGTGGTACATAGTACCTATAAAAGGTACCTTATACTCTTCCCCCAATTCAAATGCTCTACGATGCATACCTGTTTGAGCCAGCATAGCACTGACAATTATCATAAATATAGATACGCCAAGCAGTGAGTATATAAGAGGTCTCTTGTATACAAAGCTAAACTTCGCAGCCAAAAACTCGAGCAATAAAACTAATACAATAACAATCACAATCAAAACCCAAGGCAATGAACGTAGCATAATCCACAACCCCATGAATCCAAGCCCAGATAGTGCCCCTAAACCATTACCTATAAAGATAAAGCCAACCATACTAGCCATATACAGTGTAAACCCTAACAAAAATATGCTCACAATAGCCCACAATAGCCCCCTTAGTATAAAATAACAGCGCGAATGTCTTACGACACGCTCCTGCTTTATCTTGCCTACTATACTCTTAATTATATCTTGATTCATGATGTATTTGTTATCTATTAATAATATTATATATATCCTTCATCTTCACTCTACCTCGCCGTAATCTAACACCTACAGTAGCGGTAGGCAGCTCTAATATCTCTGCTATCTCTTTATAATCTTTCTGTGCAAAATAATATAGTACGAGTGGTTCACGGTACTTAGCATCTAGCTTCTCTAGGCACTGATTTAATACCTCACGCTCCTCTCTCTGCTTGCTGTCACTTACTGCACTCTCATCTACTGCATGCCAAGCAAAAAATTGGTCAGCGTCAAAGATTGCAAGTTTTTCATGCTTATTCTTCTTAATATGGTTAATAAATGTATTATGAGCAATACGGTACACCCAAGGAGAAAAACGTTGAGACATGTTAAAGCTATTAATATTCTTATACACCTTAACAAATACATCTTGTACGGCATCTTGCCTATCCTCATAGGAATACAGGAACTTATTTGCGTAACGCGTCATCTTACCCTCATAACGACCTACAAGCTCCGCAAAGGCAGAGTGCACATCATCTGACTTATCAGACTGCACTAGTGCAACCAAGTCCGCGTCACTCATCTTCTCTAAGTCTATATCCATATTATAAATAATATACCCTCCCTCATATAGTACTACAATATAAATAGATGTTTTATTACACCTTACTTATTCCAAGGCATCTTGGCCAAGATCTTGCTCATGGTACATATGCCAGTAAGCCCTGCAAATAATAAGCCCACACCAACGAGTGCACCTAGTAGGTACCAATATGCGCTATATATATCTCCCATTATTATACTCATTAACATAAGTATCCCCGCAACTATCATTACTTGTCGTATTATTGGTATCACCTTCTTGCCAGTAGACTCTACGGCCTTACCCTCTTTAACCCAAGCACCGAGACCTCCTTCTACGTTTACTACATTTATACCATGGGTACTGAGTATCTCGCACGCCTGCCTACTGCGGTTGCCAGTACCACAACTAACATATACGGTACCTATGTCTTTAAGGTGCTTTGCCGCTTGCTCTATCTCTGATAATGGGTCATTTTGTGCCTCCTTAATATGCCCACCTTTATACTCTGCCGGAGTTCGTACATCAAGTAATACCTCATCATGGTCATCGTCATGCAATAACTTATCTAGCTCATCTATAGATACACTCTTCATTATATATAGTATACACTGTTTACTACAATACTTAATCCTAGTTGTGCAAAACCCTATATTACCGTATATGGTTATTCTTGCATTATCTTGTGGTACCTCAATATGTTGCCTCGAGGTACGTAGCTCATTACTAACTCGCCTTCATTTAAGTCTAGTATTATATATTTAAATACGTCTGTGCCTACCACCACCTCAAGGGTCGGCTGCTCTCCATCAACTATTGCCCATGTATTGCTTGCAATCGTGTCTCCATCGTATATATCTCTAGCTGTACCATCCTCACTGTACTCAACAACAGAATTGGAATCGTCATCACTCTGCCAAGTACCCACTATAAGCTCGGACTCACTACGCTCAGCCACTGGTGTACTGCTCTCACCTTGCATGTATATGAACCCCACACCTGTGAAGACGGCAAGTATTATAATCACAACCAGCCAATTAAATCTTTTTTTATACATATTTATATAATATATCCGTTACCTAATAATACAAACCACTTAAAATTCTCGCTCATCTCCTGACTTCATGGGTATAAAGTCTATGCCATGCTTGGTTAACATCACCTCTGGCACCTTGTGTGAGCCACCAATCTTATCCTCTTGCAACATGCTATCATGCACCGGGAAGGCTATACGCGGAGACACCTCAAGTGCGTAACTTATGGCGTCTTTAACCTTACACCAAGGACCTGCTACAGGTAGCGCTAGCACATCTACCTCCTTGTCAGGGTTACAATATGCATCTCCTGGGTAAAATAGCTTGTCTTGTATAAAGTAACCTGTGTTTTGCACTTGGCCAAAGTCTTCAAATATCTCCTCATGCTTAGCGTCAAATGCCTCAAGCTTTATACTGTTTACCTCTTGGGTGTCCCTGCCCTCTAGTATCTCATGGGCAATACCCTTCTCCTCTAGGAGCTTACCGGTTGCAGAGTTTGTAAGCACTATAACCTCTTGATTATTCTCTACTATCTCTACTAAAGAGTCTACATGTAAGTGGTCGGCATGTTCGTGTGTTATTAGTATTATGTTTACACCTGTTATGTCTGCATGCGAGCTAGCAGTAAACTCTCCAGGGTCAGTAAGTATCCGCACTCCATCAATATCAATAACCAAACAACAGTGACCAATCTTTTTTATCTTCATAAACTAATAATAGCATAAGATACAGTATCGTTTTGTGATATACTCACTCAATGAGTAGCAATATACAAGTAAGTTGGGAGGATTTTTACGAGGCACAGCGCCAACTTGTGGCCAATATTAAGGCTTCAGGTAAAGAGTACAAATACATAGTAACCATACCAAGCGGTGGGCTTATGCCGGCATATTGCCTTAGTAAAGCCCTTAATTTGCCTGTTGTGACAATAAATATTAAGAGTTATGTAGAGCAAGGCCACTCTGGTGAGATACGGCATACACATGTAGCAGGCTTTAGTGATAAGATACTAAACCAAGA
>JAMONA010000033.1 GCA_027066795.1 Candidatus Kaiserbacteria bacterium | reverse complement strand
CTATAGTGTGGAAAGCGTTTTCCTGCATAGTGTCCTCTAGCCCTACGAACCTCTCTGGGCGGTCTGGTATAAAGCCTAGAGCCTCCTCTATAGAAGCCTCAAACTTTACTGGCAATGCTGTACCCATACATATCACTGGCACATCTCCAGCCGTAGACTTATGCTGCCAGCCTACGTGCACAGCGTCGGCAGTATGTGTGTCTATAACAAATCCAGCTGTATCATAAACTCTTTTTATAGTAGCTAATCTGTCTGCATGAGTTGAGCTAAAGCTCGCGAAACCAAGTGCCTCCAAGTCATCTACACTTACTCCGTAGTCACTAAGGTCTACACTACCCTTATCTACAAACTCTGACATATAGTCGGCCACCTTCTGCCCATCTTGCTTTAGTACATCAAACACAAGTCTCTCATAGTTAGAGGCCTTAGATATATCCATAGATGGGCTAGATGTAATCTCTGACTTTGTAAGTGTATAGACACCTGTCTTAAATAGTTTATCCATTACATCATTCTCATTTGTAGCTACAACAAGATGGCGTATAGGGAGCCCCATCATCTTTGCTATATACCCGGATAAAACGTTACCGAAGTTACCTGTAGGCACTACGAAGTCTACCTCGTCACCGATGTTTTCTACAGCCTGTAAATACCCAGAGAAGAAGTACGGTACTTGAGAAGATATACGCCCCCAATTTATTGAGTTCACTGCACCGAGCTTGGCAAACTCCTCCTCACTTTTTAATTGCTTTACTAAGTCTTGGCAATCATCGAACCTGCCTCTGATACTAATATTAAATATGTTATCACCAGTAAGTGAGCCCATCTGTGCTTTTTGGAACTCACTCATACCAATCTCTGGACTAAGCATAAATAGCTTGACTCTCTCTAGGCCTTTAAAGGCAGCCTCTGCTGCAGAGCCGGTATCTCCAGAGGTAGCTCCTAGTATTGTAAGTTCTTCGTCTCTCTTTTCTAACTCGTAGTTCATCTCTTGGCCTAGCTGCTGCAAGGCCATATCTTTAAACGCTGCTGTTGGGCCTAGCGATAGATTTTGCATATAAAAGTCTTTTTCTATCTCTTGTAATGGCACAACGTTACCATCCTCTGTACCTATAAATGAATCTGCAGTATAAGCCTTGTTAATCAGGTCTCTTAGGTCCTCGTCTGGTATAGCGCCGTCTACCAACTTTTTCTTAACAGCAAATGCCACTTCTTGATATGTTCTGTCTTTCAGATCTACCAACTCCTCTACGCTGAACTTAGGATACTCACTAGGTACATATAGCCCTCCGTCTGGGGCCAAACCTGCTAGTAATACATCTGTATATGTATTACTATTTTTATCTGCGTCTCTTGTACTTATCATCTGGATATTCATAATATATTACTTTAAATAACTTTTAATTACCTCTAGCGTCTCCTCTGCAGTTTTGTTATAAACCTCCTCTGCTGGGATATTTATATTCGCAAACTTACGATACTTTTTTAACCTGTCTCTTAACAATAGAGGGTAGCAGCGCTCTAAGCTCTCCGACTCACTCTCTCCGTCCTCCTTTGTTAAAAAGCTGTCCCAAGACAATGGCTTAGGATGTTCTAAAAATCTACTAAGCATCTTAGGTATTGCATCCTCTCCTGCATCTAGGTTAACAACAAGACATTGTCCCTGTAGCCAGTCTTTAACATCATCACTTAGATAGATTACACTACCGGTTGTGTCAAAAACTAGGTTCTTGCCATTTGTATCAAGCTGACGTAAGTGGGTACACTCAGCCTCTTTTTGTGCATATTCTGACTCTCTGCTATCATAGTCTTTATCTCCAGGCTTACCCATCCACGCTGCTACCTCTGTTACGTCTTTAAGACCAAGTTTATTAGATATCTCCTGGTCTACCTCGTACCACATAAAGCCTAAGTCTGTACTTAATACCCTAGAGCGATAACTCTTGCCTGCATTACTCATACCTATAAAGGCTATGCGCAAAGTTTTATTGTTTATGTGAGTGTCGAATTCTTGCTTGGTAAGCAGCTCGTCCATAATTGTTATTGGCTCTTGTATCTCTTGATACAATCTTTAATGACCTCAATAGCTGCGGCTACATCACCAAAACCAAGCACTTTTGTAGTGCCTCGCTTCTTTAAATCTTTATATGTACTAAAGTGGTACTCCACCTTACTCTTCCACGCTTCTCCAAGGTCATCTAGTGACTGTATACGCTCTCCATTGTCATAGTCAGTAGCAGGTACACATATTATCTTATGGTCCATCTCTCCTCCATCTTCAAAATTTAGAACACCTAAAATTTTAGCCTCTACAACCACTCCTGTAGGGATAGGTTCTGGGGTAACTAGTAAGGTGTCTAACTCATCACCATCGTCGTCTAGCGTTGCTGGTATAAAGCCATAGTTAGATGGCTTAGCAAAAATAGCAGGCTCCACCCTATCCAGTTCAAATGTACCCTTGTCTCTATTATATTCAATCTTCAATATAGATTTCTCTGAGATTTCTACCACAGTATTAATCTTCAAATTATCTAAATCGCCAGGAGTATATAGTTTATTGTAATCAGTCATGTTTATATAATACTATCTTAAATAAGGATTAGCAACTACATCCTCTCAGGAGTTTCAATACCAAGCAAATACAATCCGTTTTTAATTGCATGTGATGTTGCTTCTGTTAATGCAAGTTTATAATGTTCATTGTCTGAGCCATCAAGGATTTTACCTTGACCATACCAACTATTATATGCACTTGCCAAGTCATTAAGATAATTGGCAATATAATGCGGCTCATACTCAAGTGCGGCGCGCTCTACCACCTCAGGGAATCTATACAGAAGCTTTTCAATATTCGTCACCTCCCAATCTTTTGGTATTTGCACATTAGTTTCACCCCTCTTTGGGGGTGCTTTAGCAAGTACCGACTTACAACGTGCATATGTATATTGTAAATATGGCCCAGAGTCACCTTCAAACGAGAGAGACTTCTCCATATCAAATATAATATTCTTACCCATACTCACCTTTATAATTGTATATTTCACTGCACCTACGGCTATCATCTCTGCTGTTTCATTTGTCATTTCACTCTTTGCCTCTGTGGCACGTACCATCGCACGCTCATTCACAGCATTTAATATATCTGTAGCAAGTGGTACGCCGCCACTCCTTGATGATATTTTACCCGTTGTTAGTGAGAGTCTCCCATGCTGCAGATAGTCAGACTTTTCTGCCCAGTCTTTATTTATAAATTCTGCAGACTTTTTGACCAATTCAAAATGTTGTTTTTGCTCAATATCAGTAATCGTCACAGACTTGTCAAAATCATACTTACTAAACTTAATACTCAAGAGCCCAGTGTCCTTTGCGAGATATGTACCAAAACCTGCTGAATTTATATACACATTATCAAATAAACCATACTCTGAACCGCGGAATATAATAGCACCATCAGACTCTTCAAAAACCTTTGGGGTATTCTCAATAACTATACGCTTTCCAATTATTTCTGCATCTGTTTCAAATATCAACTCATTAAATTCTGAACCAAGTCTCTCTGTTATTTGTTCAAAATATTCCAATGATATCTGCCTACCCCTTTTATATATCTTATATTCAAGAGTACTTTCATCTTTTTTGTATATATTTTTATTTATTTCGTCTATTCTCTCTTTTGCATTAGCATCTTCTTTATACGCATTTGATCCATGTACATATGCATCACCAATTTGTTCAATAGTAAAATCATCTATAACACCCGTCTCTATGATTCCCCAGACTGCTTTTGCAATTCCTGGTGACACATCAGATGGAAACGAAATCTTCACAACATCAGCACCAGCGAAACCAATAATTCTCGTTAGTGCTTCTCCATATGTATTGTTTAACAAATGCCCAATATGAAAAGGCTTAAATAGATTTGGAGAGCTATGTTCTAAAAGTATCTTTTTATCTTTTAATTGCCCCCCTTTCCCGAAACTTTCTTTTTCTTTGATAACTTCTGAAAGACTCCTCTCAAAAAACTCCTTACTCAGGTAAAAGTTAATAAACCCAGGCCCTGCTACCTCGGCCTTACTTATGTACTCACTCTTTGGTAACGCACTCACTATATTCTCGGCCAGCTCTCTAGGACTCTTGCCTAGCTCCTTAGCCAAACGCATTGCGATGTTACAAGAGTAATCTCCGTGAGCTAAGTCTGCAGGGTGCTCGAGCACTATCTCTGCCTCACCAACCTCTACGCCGGCACCACTAAGAGCCTCCTTTACTATTTTTTGAATTACGTCTTGTATGTTAACCATAGTAACCACAATGGTACACTAAGCCCCCACAACCGGCAACTCTATGGTGAAGGTTGTGCCTTTGTTTAGGCCTTCAGACTCTACTTTTACACTACCGCTATTTGCCTCTATCAGGTTCTTAGCTATAAAGAGCCCCATACCTGTTCCGAAAGCGTCTGTCTCTTTTGCGTTATCGGCCCTAGTAAATTTATCAAACAAGCCCGCCACCTCATTTTTAGCTACTCCTATGCCAGTATCTTTAATGCTTACACTGACCTTCTTGTTGTCATTTGTAAGTTTTGACTCTACGGTTACATTACCTTTCATTGTGTACTTTATTGCATTTTCTATAAGAGCATTTAACACTTGAGTAATGTTATTTTTATCAGCGTTAACTGTACATACATTATCTGGCACGATATTTTTTACTTTGAAGTCTATACTCTTTTCTTTAGCATTTACCATTAGTACCCCGGCTCTTTCATCAACAAGCTTACATAAGTCAAAATTGGTTTTATTTTGTACTACATTATCCTCCTCTATCCTTGCGATATTCATGTAGTCATTAATTGTCTCAGACATAACCTTACTGGCAGAGAGTATCTTTTCTACAGGTTTTACCGCCTTAGCACTTATCGCCCCATAGTCTCCGTCTACAATAAGTGAAGCATAGCCATTTATAGCAGTGATAGGGCCACGTAATTGATGTGTAGCAATATGCAAAAACTCATTCTTCTTTTCATCCATCTCTTCTAGACGTTTGTTTAGTTTTTTAAATCTTTTGTTACTTATAGACAGATCTTCCCTTGCATGTATCTCACGGTTTATTGTTCTAAGTAACACAACCCCGAAAATCCCGAAAAATATCAAAGAAGCTGAACTAAAGACAGTAGTCCAAAGTGACGAACTAACTATAATCTGTGTGAGTGCTAAGACGAGACTAAACGAAACTAGCACCTCTACGGTTGCAACACGGGCATTAAACATTTGTTCCTTATATATACCGTATGTTAAGAATAGCACCATCAGCAATAAGCTAATCTGACCAACCCAATTGAATTGGAAATTCCCTAAAATTGGTAATATAAGATTAGTCGTTAGAGTTATAGATGATGCTACCCCTGTGCTAATCAGTATGTATATTACTTGCCTACGAAACTTCCCTTGCTTACTTTTAATAATAGAGGACACCAGTAACAAATATGATACCCCAAACGCAATTCCTATATAAGAAGCATATATTAAATTAGAAACTTTATTAAATATAATCAACGGCTCTAATTTACGCTCAAGTAGCACAATATCAAATATTAAAATGTCTGTTTGTACTATCCATAGCATGACGAATAGAACAAAGGATGTATTTACAATCTTTAACATATAAAAGAACCTACTTTTGTAATTGAGCAGGTCTATGACAAATACGAGAAACAGAGCTGGTACAAAAATTGCAACAGCGTACATAATACGTACTGTTATAAGATCATATTCATTGACACCAGCTAATGACCGGAATAAGACCATAAGAAAAGCCCATACACTTATAATCATCATGAGTGAGAAAAAAGAACGGTTAATTGCGGATTTGGGCTGATGTATATATATAATAATACCTATGATGAAATTCATCAACGAGGCCACGGATACTATAATGTTAATAGGGTCAAAAAATACCATATTTTATATTATACCATATTTTATATATAGACTAATCTATATACTTGCAAACACAATTCAGCATTCTTGAGACCTTATAGTCTACCCTTACATAAACTCATAACTTTAGACAAATCATTCTCGCTTATCAGACTATGCATGTTCTGATATGGGGCAAGTGTGAACCCAAGACGCTCACCTAGGTCTTGCATCTCGTCTACGTACTTTAGAGTAGGAGGTCCAGTTAGGTAATGTCCATCATGGTACACAGATGCTAATATTAGTAACTCAGCCATACAACAATAATTAATCTCGGCACCGTGCAAGCCTATATTAAAGTTACTCTTTATACCTGGTGTGCTTACAGCGCCTGCCTCTAATACAATAACGTCATCTCTATCGAATACGTTTTGTGCAACATCAGACGGCTGCGCGTCATCTACTATAATAGTACCTGGAGATACATGTTCACTCTCTATCAATGCCCCAGGTGCATTGGTTGCCGCTATGACAAAGTCAGCATCTTTGAGAGCACTGAGGTTATTTGTAACTACTATATCCCCTTCTAAGCCTTTTGCTAACTCATTTACAACCTCTGTCTTCCTCTGTAAATCTATAAGTATAAGCTTCTTAACCCCAGCCCTAGCAAGGATCTTTGCCGATATACCACCTATAGAACCTGCTGCACCAACTATACCTACAGTCACGTTACTTAAGTCTATGCCGTAATCATCTGTTATTTTAAAAATATACCTAGTAACGTTATACCCAGTATATGCATGTCCTGTAGTAATCGATATATCTGGTATGTCTATTAACTTCTTACCACCATAAGTTAGTGACGATATGAGTGCTCCTAAGCCAATCATCTTCACGCCTTTCTTACGTGCGAATCTGACAGCCTTACGTATTTGGTTAAGTGCCCTATCCCTCTCGCTCAACATACGGGGAGCAGTCATTGGAATAGAAATTATATATCCTTTTATGTTATTACCTTCTGAGTCTTTAAGACCTGTAACATTAGACACCTTAACTGGAGATAAGTATCTCTCTATAAGAACAAGCACACAGCTAGGTACATATTTTAAAATAGGAAACTTTATAAATATGTCCTTCTTGTCACGTGGATGTACTAAAAAGGCAAATTTATAATCATCCTCTCCATTACTGCGAGCTGTTTTTATCATGCGGTGGATTATAGCATAAGGACAACGCTTATTCACCAAGCCTTCACAGTCATAGATGTTAATACACGTATAATAAGACGGTTACTTATTATACCTAGTTTTACTAAATCAAATTTCAGTTTCTAAACTATTCACATGCACAATATGAGTAGTTTTTCTTACTTATAAGCAAGTTGCATAGTTTCCTTAAAAATAACTTGGTACGCAAGTAGTATAGTGTATAATTCAATTAATGATTTTAGAAAGTCTTATATTTAAAATGACATTGTATTTTGTTTCTGGTATTTTATTATCAGCGCTTGGCACT
>JAMONA010000032.1 GCA_027066795.1 Candidatus Kaiserbacteria bacterium | reverse complement strand
GGGCCAAATTTACAGGAGCAGAATGTATTTAAAGCACGTGATACGGTTAAGTTTAGGAGTGATATGGACCAAGATGTGCGCAATGCTATTGCTGAGCAGATAGACACAACCGCAGAACACACCGTATACGGAGTTAGTATTGATGAGGAAGCTGGGACGATACTATACATAGGACCAAGCAACGTGACCAGTGAGCATGTTGAATCGTTTGCATTAAATGACCTAGATAGTGACGTCTATAGTGAAGTATTCCCAATCAACGCAAAATTCCTTATGAGCACTACATTAAAGTAGTATCTAGAGGAAGTTGTTTACTCTAGTAATAAGTTTTTCATATTCAAGAGGTTTAAACCAGTTGATTTCTTCCCTGTCTGCCCACCAAGCGCGCTGCTTCTTGGCATAGCGCCATGTGCCGCTATTCATCTTCATTAATACCTGTTCTATTGTAGGTTCTTCCTCTTTAATTATCGGTATGTTAGATAGATACATAGCGGGGTATTTGTACTCAAAACCGAATGTATTAAACTGCTCTTGCTGGACACCTCTGGCTGCAAGGTCTTTTACTTCACTCAATAGCCCTTGGTCTAGCATCTCGGCATTTCTCTTATTTATTTTTTCTTTTTGTAATACTGGGTCATTGTGTAGTCCTAGCCAGAGCACTTCATTTTCTGCGAGTAGTGTATTAGTCGGTTGTGTATCAGAGGAGTCTGGTACATGACCTAACTTTTCCACTATCTCTAAGGCTCTTATGAGTCGGCGCTTGTTGCCACTCTGGTCTTCTTGCTTCATCTGTTCTGCACGGCGCTTGTCTTTAAGAAGCAGCTCTTTAAACAGAGAGGTGGAGCTGTGTTGCTCGAGCTCTGCCCTTAGTGTCGGGTTTGGCGGTACCTCAGGTACAAGTATGTTGCCAAACAGTGCGTCTATATATAGCATTGTACCACCAGCAACAATCGGTACCTTGCCACGGGCTTGTATATCTTTTATAGCTGCAGTAGAGTCTTGTATGAAGTCGCTTACAGTATAAGTCTCTGTAAGCGGGTCAGCTATATCTATCAAGTGATGTCTTACTCCCTGCATGCCATCGGTAGTGATCTTGTCCGAGCCTATATTAAGGTGCTTATATACTTGCCTAGAGTCTGCAGACACAACCTCGCCGCCGATTTCCTTAGCGAGTCTTATGGCGGTGTTAGTTTTGCCAGATGCTGTTTGGCCAATTAATATTATTATTTTATTTTTCTCTTTTACTCCCATGTCTGTTATAATAGGGTCTAAGATTAATAAATCAAATAATTATAGATAATATGTGTGAAAAATGCGACATGGGAGGTGAGATATTAGATTTTAGTGGTTACGGGCCACTAAGTGTAGGAGACAGTGTGCCCAACTTTGAGTTTGAGGTATTTAAACCTGGTAGTAAGGAGGAGATTAGTAAGGTAAACATTGAGGACTATGCAGAGAAGTGGCTGATACTTTTCTTTTACCCTGCGGACTTTACCTTTGTGTGTCCAACAGAGCTTGAGGAGATGCAGGCTAACTATGCCGCCTTTAAGACTGAAGGGGCTGAAGTTATCTCTGTGTCTACTGATACAGCATTTGCCCATAAGGCGTGGCACGATAGCTC
>JAMONA010000031.1 GCA_027066795.1 Candidatus Kaiserbacteria bacterium | reverse complement strand
GTACCAGGTAAGGGTGTAAAAGACTGGGAGGGTAAGCCAGAATGGCACGGTAAACCACCAAGTAAAGATGAGGCTAAGGAAGCTATACAAGAACTAATAAGAAACACTTAATATGCTTAATAAAAACTTAAAACTAAATACTAAACTTTTTGATAAAGATGTAGAGCAAGTTGCTTTGCGTAATGGTTTTGGTGATGGTTTACTGCAGGCTGCTAAAGCCGACGACAGAATCGTGGGGTTGTGTGCAGATCTTACAGAGAGTACTAGGATGCACTTATTTAGGGATGCATTCCCTGATAGATTTATAGAAGTTGGTATTACTGAGCAAAACATGGCAAGTTGCGCAAGTGGTATGGCTGCTATGGGCAAAATACCTTTTGTAAGTTCGTACGCCATGTTTAATCCTGGGCGTAATTGGGAGCAAATACGTACCACTGTTTGTTATAACGATATGCCTGTTAAGGTAGTAGGCTCACATGCTGGCATATCGGTTGGCCCTGACGGAGGCACACACCAGGCTATTGAAGACATAGCCATAACAAGGGTAATACCAAATATAGAGGTCGTGGTGCCATGTGATGCCATAGAGGCCAAGAAGGCCACAGTCGCTTTAGCATGTAGTGGTAAACCTGCATACTTGCGTTTAGCCAGAGAAAAAACACCGTTGGTGACTACAGAAGATACTCCGTTTGAGGTTGGTAAAGCACAGATTCTCTATGAGTCTGCAGACCCTAAGGTTGCCATAATAGCAATAGGGCCAATGGTGCACCAGTCGTTGCTAGCTGCTGAGGCTCTGGAGCAGGAGGGCACGGGCAGCATAGTTGTGAATAGTGCCACTGTTAAGCCTCTTGATACTAATACCGTACTGAGTGTGGCAAAGAAAGCTGGGGCGATAGTTACAGCAGAGACACATCAGGTCGCAGGTGGCCTAGGTGGTGCTGTAGCGGAGTTATTGGCTAAAGAGTTGCCAACAAAGATGGAGTTTGTAGGAGTTAATGATAAGTTTGGCCAGTCTGGGACTGGTCCAGAGCTAATGGAGCATTATGGTCTTGGTGTAGATGATATAGTATCTGCGGCTAAGAGAGTTATTAATAGATAGTTAGGGTTTTATAAATATTAATATAATAAATTATGTCAGATGTACAATTTAATGAGCCAAACTACGGCATACAAGATAATCGTAGACCAGACTCAGCGTTAACTAAAGCGGCATTAAAACTTGGGGTTAAAAGAGAAAAGATACCTGCGACACTACTTGTAGTTGCCGTATTAGCCGTTGTTGTTATGTTGTTTGTAGGTTTTGGTAGCTCAGCAAGCACTGTAAGTAATGAGCCAACCCCAGACGAGCTTATAGGGAGTTAATTAGTAACAATCTCCGTAGCTAGACCAGCTAGAATATCCTGGATATTCTATTATCTTACATAGGTTACCTCCATTCTTCTCTAACTTAACGAGTAATGTATAACCACTCTGATTTGTACCTGGGTAGTATCTGTACCCGTCAGCACCTGTGTACTTAGGGTCAGTTGGTAGTGCGCCTATATACCCTGGAGTAACAAGATCAGATGTCATATTTGATACTTGTGAGTTTGTAGGTACAGCTGGATATTTTTGGTTGTCGCTATTGTATAACTCTAAAGCAGTCTGCACTTGCTTGATATCTGCCATACGACGTGCGTCACGAGCCTTGGTGCGG
>JAMONA010000030.1 GCA_027066795.1 Candidatus Kaiserbacteria bacterium | reverse complement strand
TTTACAGCTTCTATCTCTTTCTCTGTACTGGTCTGTGCGAGTTTTTGGTATGCCTCTAGCTCGTGTTTACCAAGGTCTACACCACTGAGTAGTGCAGCTAGTATACGGTGCACCATTATGTCTGGGTAGCGGCGTATAGGTGAGGTGAAGTGTGTGTAGTTCTTAAACCCTAGAGAGAAGTGCCCAATGTTGTTGTGCGTGTATATAGCCTTGGCCATAGAGCGCAAGATGGCTACACTTACCACCTTCTCATACTCGGTACCTTTTACAGATTGTAATACACGGTTAATCTCCTGCGGGCTTACTGTACCGTCCTTAGCTATCTTTAATGGTTTGTTTATAGCCCTTAAGAAGACGTTAAGTTCTGCAAGACGCTCGGCATCTGGGGCATCGTGTACACGGTAGATGCCTATGCAACTCTTTTTGCCTAAACATTTTTCATTTATGTAAGTTGCCACCTCCTTGTTGGCTAGTAGCATAAAGTCCTCAATCATACCCATTGTCTTAAGGTATTTCTTGGCGTGAGCCCCGGTTACCTCACCATCTTGGTCAAATTCAAATTCTACCTCTACCGTACTAAAGCCTATTGCTCCACTGTCCTCTCTCTGCTTGCGCATCTTTAGTGATAGGCGCATAAGAGTGTGGAGTGCTTGTGTAAGTTCTTCGGTTTCTTGTATGTCACCATCAAGTATACCTTGAGCTTTCTCATATGAGAGGCCGTTGTTTACTATTATAGTAGTCTTGGCGAAGCGCCTTGTTAGTACTTGTGCGTTGTCGTCTAGCTCAAATATAGCAGAGAATGTGAGCCTCTCTTTACCTTCGACAAGGCTAGCATCACCCTCAGAGAGGCTGCTTGGTAGCATGTGTAATACCTTGCCTACTAGGTATGTGCTTGTTGTTTTTTCTCTGGCCTCCTTATCCATGTCGCTGCCAGGCTTTACAAAGTGTGATACGTCAGCTATGTGTATACCTATTTCGTGGTTACCATTATCAAGTTTTTTATATGATATTGCATCATCAAAGTCCTTAGCTGTGGCTGGGTCTATGGCTACGGTGAGGGTATTACGGAAGTCCTCTCTTTTTAATTCTCTCATTGTAGGAGAGAGCATAGCATATTATACTTGCAGATGCTTGTTACTTCTGGTACACTCTGCGCCATAATGTTAAAGATAAGATTACAAAGAATAGGCCGCCGCAATGACCCTCACTTTCGTGTGCTTGTTGCAGAGAGCACAGCCGGACCGAAGAGTAATAAATTTATAGAGAAGGTTGGTACAGTAAACCCAAAGACCAAAGAGACACAACTAAACGCAGAGCGTATAAAGTATTGGCTATCTGTCGGTGCTCAGGCTAGTGGCCGAGTGCATAACATGCTTGTAAAGGCAGGCATAATCAAGGCTGACACCATAAATGTACTACCACAAAAGAGTCCAGTAGTTAAAGAGGAGGATGAGAAGGAAGAGAAAGTAGAAGAGCCAAAAGCAGAGGCTGGTGATGCAGTAGAAAGTGCTGACACACCAGAAAAAGAGGAGAAGAAGACAGAAGAGGCACCTGCAGAAGACGCTAAAGCAGAAGAAGATCCCAAAAAAGAGGAGGAGAAAAGTGAATAAATAGTTTGCAAAAAGCCAACTATATGACACAATAACTAAAGACTCGTGTAAAGTGGGTCTTTAACAATTATCAGTAAAGTAAAATAATACAGCATGGAACAAGATCAAGCATTTTTAGAGTTCGTAGTTAAGGGGTTGGTAGACAATCCAGAGTCAGTAGAGATAGTACGCACAGTAGATGAGATGGGAGTATTGCTCCTACTTACAGTACACCCAGACGACATGGGTAAGATTATTGGTAAGGCAGGTAATACTGCTAAGTCTATACGTACTCTACTAAGAGTAGTAGGTATGAAGACAGACGCAAGAGTGAACCTTAAGATAGAGGAGCCAGAGGGAGGCCGCGGGCCAAGCCACTCACGAGAGGAGGAGCCTCAAGCAGAGGCAGCACCAGTAGAGGAGGCAGCACCAGAGTCTGCAGCCGCAAGCGCTATAGACGATGTGCTAGGAGACCTTAAGATATAAGGCACTGCAAAGATATTGCAATATTAAAAACCGGCCTATTGCCGGTTTTTTGTTGACTTGGTGCAATAGTTATGTGTATACTGCTCGGTAGAATATTTTTTTGTTTCATTATTTTTCCAAGGAGGAGCTAGCATGCTTCGTGTATTTATATTTATAATAGTCACACTCATGGGTGTGGCTACAGCACAGGCAACTCCGTGCGGCCTTAGGACTTTTAAGATTACATACGGATGCCTTAAACCTGTCTCCAATGAGTCTTCTACCAAGACTTTTATCAGTTTAAGGTATGGACCAACTTGTGGCATAGTGGCTGTGAGCACTCTAGCCTTATGCAAGGCTGGCATACCTGGAGACATCGCCCGTGTCGAGGCATACCCATTTTTCTGGGTTAAATGGCCTTGGGACGAGGAGTTGAAGTCTAGGATAGCATATAATTATATGCCTATGTCCGCTTTTGTATATTTGCGTATACTAGAGCGGTGACAATGTGCAGAGTCTCTTGCGAGTTATTTAGCTTGCAGGGGGCTCTTTTTTTTGCCATTATACTAGTCATGATACATTTTCACATTATTTCTTTGTTCCCTGAGAGTATAGCACCATATCTTGATAGCTCTATGCTCGGTCGTGCTCAAAAGGATAAGAAGATTAAGATTAATTACTACAATCCACGAGACTTCTCAAAACATAAGAGTAGGAGTGTAGACGACAAGCCATATGGTGGTGGGCCGGGCATGGTGCTAGAAGCTCCTAGCTACTTAGCAGCAGCTCGCAAGGCAATAGGCAGTAAGAAGAATGTAGAGGTTATATTCTTCACACCGTCTGGTGAGCAATTTACACAAGGAGATGCCAAGAGCTTGGCTAAGGTTAAGCGCAGCGTACGTAACAAGCATATCGTATTCTTGTGTGCTCATTATGAGGGGTTGGATGCTCGAGTGCCACACATACTTAAGGCTAGGCATATATCAGTAGGACCATTTGTGCTTACTGGAGGAGAGTTACCAGCTGCGATTATTATAGATGCTACAGCAAGACAAGTAGAAGGTGTACTTGGAAGAGGTGACAGCATAGAGGAGGAGCGTAACGCAAGTAGTGAGGTGTATACTAGGCCAGAGGTACTTAAGTATAAGGGTAGGGTGTATAAAGTACCAGAGGTACTTCTATCAGGGCATCATGGTAATATAGAGAAGTGGCGTGAGTCACACTAAGTGAATCATATAAGGTAATTATGTATGAGCGTTGATTCGCATATGTGCCTGTGATAAAATATTAATAATTATAAACAATATAAAAATATATGAGTGAAGAAAATACAAATGCAACAAGTGGGCAAAAGGAAGTCGTAATCTACAGCACACCTACTTGCCACTTCTGTGTCTTAGCTAAGGCATTTTTTGATGATAATAATATCGCATATACTAATTATGATGTGCAAGCAGACCCAGAGAAGGGTAAGGAGATGGTAGAGCGCAGTGGGCAAATGGGCGTGCCGGTCATCTTCATAGGTGAAGATATGACGGTAGGTTTTGACGAGGCTCGCATACGTGAGCTACTAGGGATGTAATACTTACTTAGTAAGGTTCTAAAAAACACCGGCCTGCAGGCCGGTGTTTTTTAGATTAGTGTGCCCTCACTAGGAATCGAACCTAGATCTGACCCTTAGGAGGGGTCTGTTCTATCCATTAAACTATGGGGGCATACTCATATATCATGATATACACAAGCGTGATTACTCTAACATACTGTATGTTATAATAAAACTATGGAGAGCGACAGAGAAGACTTACTAGAGCGTACATATGCATTAGCTAAGGAGAACAATAGGCTTTTAAAAAAGCTACGTCATGGCACGTGGATAGCCTTTGTATTTAAGTTATTATTCTGGGCGGTGATGCTAGGAATACCATTATGGATGTACTTTACCGTGTTGCAGCCTATAATACAGCAAGGAATGGGTGTATTAGAGCAAGTGCAGGGCGTAACTGGACAAGCAGGTATACAGACAGATAAAATAGATGAACTACTGAAGGCTATGCCGAGCTTAGATGTGCTTAAGCAATTTACAAGGTAGCCTCAGTATAGGGTTGTTACAGTGTATGTGGTATTTACAACCTCATATGCTAGACTATCGCCATGCAAAATAACAATACAAATGAAGATAACGATGATGTGGTATTTGAGGCAGAGCAAGAGTCTGTCTCATCTTTTAAGAATTCATCAGAGGACTCACAAGTACAAAAATTAAAGAAGAAGTTAAAAGATGCAGAGCAAAAATCAAAAGAGCATCTAGACGGGTGGCAACGACTTAAGGCTGATGTTGCCAATGGCAAGCAAGCCGAGTCGGCGCGTATCCAGCGTGCCAAGGAGCGCGGAGCCGAGGCAGTGCTAGAGAATATATTACCAGCCTTAGACAGTTTTGACTCAGCTATGCAGGGTGATGCATGGGACTCTATAGACCAAGCATGGCGACAAGGTATGGAGTTTGTACATAGCCAGCTTATTGCAGCACTAGAGAGTAGTGGTGTAGTAGTGTTTGGCAGTATTGGAGATACGTTTGATACTGTAGGATATGAGGCTGCAGAGCGGGTGGAGGTTGCGTCACAAGAAGATGACGGCAAGGTGCAGAAGGTATTGAGACGAGGCTACAAGAATAGTAAGTCTATAATACGCCCCGCACGAGTAATAGTCGGTGAGGTTATAAATAATAAATAAGATAAATAATGAAAAATTTAAAAGACAGAGTGAGTTATAAGCGTACAGCAATAGTGGCAACAATTGGCCCAGCTAGCGAGAGCCCAGAGGTACTAGAGAAGCTTATAGATAATGGTATGGATGTCGCTAGGCTTAACTTCTCACACGGCGACTTTGCAGAGCACGGTGCTAAGGTTAAAAATGTACAAGAAATATCAGCACGTGTAAGTAAGCCTGTTGCTATCTTGCAAGACCTTGCTGGGCCAGAGATACGGCTCGGTTCTTTCTCAGAGGAAGATGAGCACAACAGTGCTGAGTTGGTAGAGGGTTCTGAGTTTACACTAACCAATAGAGATGTTGAGTGTACCGGTAAGATCACAACTGTAGACTATGCGGAGCTACCTAAGCAAGTAAAAGAGGGGGAGATGCTAATATTAGATGACGGCAAGAGAGTGTTAAAGGTGTTAAGTTCTACAGATACGGACATACTGACAGAGGTAGTAGTAGGTGGAACGATAAAGGGTCGACGGTGCCTTTTTGCTCCAGATTCTCAGTTAACTATGAGTGCCCTTACAGACAAGGACAAGTCAGACCTAGACTTTATAGATGAGTATGACGTAGATTTCGTTGCTATATCTTTTGTTAGAGATGCAAGTGATGTAGAAGAGCTGCGGTCTATACTAGAGGCAAAAGGTAAGAACAACATCCAGATAATATCTAAGATAGAGACTAAGGCAGCATTAGAGAATCTTGAGGAGATAATAAAATCCACAGACGCAGTAATGGTAGCCAGAGGTGATCTAGGCGTAGAGTTGCCAGCTACTCAAGTGCCATTAGAGCAGAAGAGGATTATCCGTATGGCTAACAGGTTTGGTAAGCCGGTAATAACAGCCACACAAGTTCTATTGTCTATGGTAGACAGGCCAGCACCTACAAGAGCAGAGGTTAGCGATGCTTCAAATGCGATAATGGATGGCACAGATGCCTTGATGCTCTCTGAGGAGTCTGCACTTGGTAAGTATCCAGTAGAGGCAGTAAAAGTCCTGGCGTCTATAGCCACTACAATAGACGAGCATGTTTATATAGGCAGCATAAGCAAGCAGATGAAGGAGTATCTTAAGGAGGGTGTACATGCTACAGACAATGTAGTAAGCACTAGTGTCGCACAGATGGCACGCAGTGTAGGAGCTAAAGCGATTGTGGCTCTTACAGAGTCTGGTCGTACTGCGAGACTAGTATCTCGTTTCAAGTCAGAGGCTCCAATAATCGCCATAACACCTAATGGCACAACATATAGGCAGCTTGCTCTTACGGCAAACTGTTACCCAGTACAATCTGAGCCATTTGACCACATAGATGATGCCACAGTAGCTATAAATACTATCGTTAAAGATGGTGGGCTAGCCAAGACAGGTGACCGCATAATCATAAGTGCTGGCGTACCATTCCGTACTGTTGGAGGCACTAATCTTGCTATTGTACACACAGTTAATTAACTTATAGAAATACACAGTAGGGCACAAGAGCTTTTGCTAGTATGCTATAATTAGCTCCATTATGGGAGAGACAACTGAGCAATTAATATCTCAAGCCGTGAGTTATCCAGACTTGGTCTTTTTAGCCCTGTTATTAGGTTTGTTTATATTATACGGTCTATTCCGGGGGATTAAGGCGTTGTCGGAGTTTGCGCTTGCCTTACCTATTGCTGCTTTTATATATACAATGTTTCCATATGATCTTGGTTGGGGAGAGCCTGCATTATTTGCTATTATCACGATTGTATCGGCTTGGGTGATTGCTAGAGATACTAGCGGCCTTGACGACGGTCGGCAGTTTGCCAAGGTCGCGCTTGCGGCGCTCGGGGCGATGCTGCTGTTGGTGGTTATTTCAGCAGGCACAATAGACTTTACATCAATATATACATTTAGCGGCAAGATAGCAGAAATACTAACAAGCAATACATACAAATTCTATATAGCCTCCGCAGGTCTTGTAGCCGTGGCACTCTCTAGGAAGGTTTAAATCGTATCAGCAACGGGCTAGATATTGACAGAATGTGTAATCCGTGTTATTTATTATAGGTAATGAGCATAAAACTAACAGAAAATAAATCATCAAATATACATGAACGTGCGCAAATCGGGTGCAATTATATAGATAGGCCAAAGTGGCAAAAGTTGATAGCCTTGCCTCTGATATATGTACCGATCCTTATCTCAGTTCCATTTATAATATTTGCTGTAGTAATAGTAAGGTTACATCTTACTATTACAGGCGCCAAAAACCTTAAGAGGTATAGAGATTTTCTACCTACTTGGTTGTCTCACAGGTACACTTATGAAAACCAGGTAACTTGTGCCAGGAGTAAGGTAGTACGCCCACTTGCAAAAGTATTTTGGTTATTTAACTGTAAGCTATACTGCCCGCTTAGCGTTGGGCTTATTAAGTATTTATCTTACTTGATACAGATTGTAGAAATGTGGTGGTGCCCCTTTAATCATGACAAGAAGTGTACATATATAGGTAGTGACATAGACCAGTCATATTGGCATATATATCCGGAGACAAGTAAGCTGCTACACTATGAGGATCGTGTTAACCCAATGTGGAATGATGATGAGGTATCTCAAGATTCTATAAAGCCCCATAAATAAAACATGAAAGAAGTTAAAAGTAAAAAACTTAAAAGAAGCACATATTGGCTACCATATATCGGGCTGTTTATTACTTGGCTTACGGTACACCAAGCAATACGTTTTTTTACACATATGCAGGTAGTAGGTTCGCAAAATGTTCGTGATGCAGAGGCAGAAGCCGATAGGAGAGGTGTTGGTATTATATTTGCTATGAATCACACGAGCAGATTATTGGACCCATTTTTTGTAACAGCGGCGTCAACGCCATATTACCCTTCTTACCCTATGTTTTATGTAACGGGCAAGATGGACATGTACAAAGTTTATAGTAGTGGATTTGCCAAGCTTATCTATAATGATTTTGTATTTAAAATGTTGGGTTCTCAGTATATACATAGTGGTAAAAAAGATTATTCTAAGTCATTAAAACGTCACGTTGATATACTCAATGCAGGGCACAGTGTCTGTATCTTCCCAGAAGGTGAACTTAGTAAAGACGGCACCCTTGGCAAGGCTCATGGAGGGGTAGGGTACTTAGCTATTGAGACCGGTGCAATCGTTGTCCCAATATATACTGTAGGAGGATTAGGTATGTCTTTAAGTGAGTTTTTTATGCGCAAGCGACACGTAGTTGTTAGTTATGGTAAGTTTATATCTAGCTTAGACTTTAAGCCATCAGTGCAGTCAGAAAAAAACAAATATCAACAATATGCAAATATTGTTATGGATAATATTGCACATAGAGTAGATGAATCGGAATTATAGATGTTGAATGTATATTCTCCTCGTGTATATTAACTACATAATGTGTATTGACTTTTTGTAGAGAGAGAGCTATATTAAATATAATCATTGAGATGGTCTTGGTGGTACAGTTCTTTAGCATAGGATATAAAACATGACTCCCAAATATTCAAAAGGACCAGATGGTAGAAAAGTTTCATCAGATGGTTTCAAAACAGCTTCTTTCTCATCTTGGCCTAGGCCTGGGTGTGTTGCCGTAAAAATCACAAACGGCGCGGTTCAAGTTCGTGATACCAAAGATGCTGATGATTCGACACTCAATTTTACTACAGATGAATGGTCTGCATTTATTCAAGGTGTAAAAGCTGGAGAATTTGAATTATAGACTGTAGGTTTATAATTCAAATTCTATGTTTTAACGGGCTACTTTTTATTAGGTGGCCCGTTATTTTTTATAGCCTACTACATAGTAGCTACCTATAGCTATACCAAACGCATGCACAATTGCGCCGTATACGCCATCTGCTTGTAAGTTGCTCACAACACCAGCGACAACTGCTATGCCAACAAGCGTACTAATAAAAGCTGAGACAGCAGACCAAAAAGCC
>JAMONA010000029.1 GCA_027066795.1 Candidatus Kaiserbacteria bacterium | reverse complement strand
CTTGAGATATACTACCGTCGACTGAGTTACTGTCTTCTGGATTTACCGCTCCATACAAACCAGAACCATCAGATTCAAAACCTGTGCTGTCGTCCCAATCGTCCCACTCATCTACACTTGGGTCAATTGCTTCTTCGTTATAATCTCCTACCTCATCCAGCAAATCCCCGTATAATTCATCACCATACCCAGTCTCATAGCCATTATACGGCTCGTAGCCACTAGAGCTCTGCTGCCCTCCTCCACCAGTAGGCTGAGACATACTACCTTGCTGAGCGGCTTGCTGGGCTGTCTGCTTAGTCCACTCTGGTTGCTGCTGGCTATTGTTAGGTTGTTGGTATGTTTGGTTATTTGTTTGTGTACTTGTGTCTTTTCCATCTTTTTTTGACTTTCCACACTCAATTTTAAAATCGCTAGCTTTATCATCTAACCAAAACGTAATAACTTCATCAGTAACCTTACACTTATCAGTGACCTTTTTTATAACATTATTCTCATTTTTACCACCAAAAAAGCTTACAAACTTGTTTAGAGAAGACTGTGGTACAGCTACCACAATACCCACCTTAGTTGTATTTGCCTTAACGTCACATGTGGCCTGGAACTTTACTAGTTTAAACTTTTCAGTTGGAGATAGTACCTGTGTCTTAAATACAACAAGAGGCTTCTTTTGACAAATAACCGTCCTCTTGAATGTACCTGGTGCACCTAGCTCAGCTTTTTTAGCATCAACATCAGGCTTCGACTCTTTAATGGCAATAAATGATGAGTTGCTTACACTTGAGTTCACTGAATCGGACGCGGATACTGAACCCGTATTTAGTACCAATAAAACTGCTAATACACTAATACCTGTATATTTAATCATATAAATATTATACCATGGTGCACACCTAAGACTGCTGCGTTATGCACACTTACCTAGCGCTACGGCTTACGATACCTAGACACATTGAGCACAATACCTAAACCTGCCAGCGTAGAGGCAAGAGCCGTACCACCGTGTGATACAAATATAAGCGGTAGCCCAGAGAGCGGGACAACCCCAAGCATCGCAGCAATATTAAATAGTGACTGCACTATTATAAGTGTCGCAATACCAACAACTAATAATGCACCAAAAGCGTCAGGTGCCTTAATAGCTATATAATACATACGAAGTAACAGAGCCAAAAATACAGCGAGTAAAAGAGTGGAGCCTACAAAGCCAAACTCTTCAGCATATACAGCAAAGATTGAGTCACCTATTGGCTCTGGTAGATAGTTAAACTTCTGCACGCTCTGCCCAAAACCTCTACCCATTATACCTCCTGAGCCTACCGCTATAAGTGACTGCTTTATTTGGTAACCAGAACCTTGTGCGTCCTCACCTGGATTCATAAACGTGGTTAATCGGTCAAAGACATAAGGTCGAGCAGCAGCAAGTACTGCTAATGCCACCAACCCTATAACTATTATTATCCCTACATCACGCCACTTTAGCCCAGCTGTAAAGAACATGGCCGATATTGCTGCAACTATAACTACCAAGCTACCTGTATCAGGCTGAAGCAAAAGAGGTACCGCCACAAGCCCAATCATTGAAATTAGGGCAACTATACCAAAGTGACTATGAGATTGTAGCTGTCTCCCGTGTTGTGCCAAGAAATGAGCGGCAAACAATACGACACCTATCTTTAAGAATTCTACAGGCTGAAATGTAACAGGGCCGAAATGTACCCACCTACTTGCCCCACCCCAACTCATACCCACACCTGGCAAAAATACAAGTAACGTAAATATGACCGAGAGACCCAATATATATGGAGTGTACTTACGCCACACTCTATAATGTATACGACTCATGATGAATGCAGCGACCAACCCAAGCACAATACCTAAGAAAAATTGGTTAAACGCTATAGATGCAAAAGAAACCTTGCCGTCAGCTAACAAACCAAGAGAAGCCGATAGGAAAATAAAAAAACCACCAACTATAAGAACACCTAAAAGACTTAGTAAAACCTTGTCTGGCTGCTTAAGTTTAGCTAGTAGTCTTTTACTCATTAAGGCAGTATAACACGTACTATAAACTAACAGTCTGTTAACCTGCCACTGCTATGATAACTCCTATAAACGCAAATATAATACTCAATATCCAATAGCGCATAGTAACCTTTGCTGGTGACCAACCAATGGCCTCAAAGTGATGGTGCAATGGCGCAACTATAAACACCTTTTTACCTCTGTACTTTTTAGATAAGACTTGTATCACAACAGATACTACAGTGATAACTAGTAGGAAACCTATAATAGGGAGCATACTAATACCTATGCCGCCGCCCATTGAGTCTGTCATAAATACTACAGTGCTCAGAGTCAGTGTCAGTGCCATAGTACCGGTCTCGGTCATAAAAAATCTTGCCGGTGGCACGTTAAACCATAAAAAGGCAAGTAGAGCACCGACGAGCATGGCACAAAAGGCTGCAAGGTTTATCTGGTTCTGATGAAAAGCTATCATAGCGTAAGCAGCAAAAATACTTGCGAATACCCCACCAGAGAGTCCGTCTATACCATCTATGACTCCACTAGCGTAAAGGGAGAAAGTCATCAGCATAAATAGTGGAATTATAAAAACACCTATCTCTAGTGCACCGTCAAACGGGATACCTACACTAACTACACCCAGCTTGGCGTAGAACCACCAACCTATAATACCCGACATACTAAGTACAAAAACAAGCCTCCTCTTAAGAGAGAGGCCATGTCCACCAGAGCGAACGTCAAGTAAATCATTAACAAAGCCAACTATTGCACCTAATACTAATGTTAAAAATGGTATCCAAGTTTGGTCTCGTGAGAGAAAGTCTAACTTAAGAGTGGCAGCTGTAGGAAACACCTTTGCAATTATCGTAACAAGCATTACCGTTATAAGGGCGCTTGCCCATATGACTATGCCCCCCATACGCGGCGTCTTTAGCTCTAACTTAGCGTGTAGCTTATTAAATTCGACAGCCTCCGTACCATCCATCGCTACCTTACCCTCTGTGCCGCCCTCTTTCCACACCTTATGCTTATATAAGAAGTGTGTAATCAATGGTGTTATCGCAATACCTATAACAAAAGCCGTTGCTGCGGGAAATATTACTTTTACTATGTCAGCTATTTCCATATATTAAAATTATATCAGCTGATTAACCAACTTCAAAACATCAGTAAACCTACCGTCTTTAGTAGAGCCAAGCACTACTACCACTACTGGTGTACCAATACTTATATCAAACACTATTGCTAAGTTACCTCCAGCCAAGTCTGTATACCCTGTCTTGCCACCTATCATATTAGGCACAGCATTTACTATTTTATTAGTATTCTTAGTATTATACCTAAGACCTGTTGTGGATACACTTGTATACGACTGTATAGCTGTAGAACGTAATAGCTCTGGCTTAAGCATTGTCATGTATGTTACTAACAATGATATATCTCTGGCAGAGCCATATGCTCCAGCCTGTGCGCTACTAATATCTAAACCAGATTCATTTAGCAAAACCAACGACGTTAATCCTAATCTGCTTACCAATTTATTCATAAGTGATACAAATTGCCTCTTATCACCCTGCGCTAGGGCAAGGGTAGTAGCAGCATCATTAGAAGATGAGACAAGCATAAAATCTGACAGATCTTTCTCTAACCAAGTGTCACCTACTATAAGCCCGCTCTCTCCCTCTGTATCTAAGGCCTGTTCACTTACCTGTACCATGGCATTAGACCCTGTATGGTCATCAGCAACCAGCGCAGTGACTAACTTAGTAATAGAAGCTAGTGGCAGCTGTGCATCGGCATTCTTAGAGTACAGTGTCTTGCCGCTAACTATGTCGTATACCATTGCTGACTTGGCCTCAATTATAGTATCCTCACTTATTTGAGGTGCTGGAGTTTTTTGTTGCATAGCTGATACTGCTGCAGCCAACTGCTCTTGTTGCCATATTTGTTGTAATTTACCCTCCATGAGAAAAGTGAGTACTGCAATTATAGACATACTTGCCGATATGCCTATTAATGCTTTTTTGTTAGTTATCGTCTCTCTCATTGTTGTCTTTGTTTTCAAACTCCTTTAACTGTTCTCGTACCTCCTCTATACCTGGAACATCATCTAACTTTACTATACCCAGCAAGCTCAAGAGCTCCACTGATGGTATATATGTATAACTCATACCTACCTTACTTTTGTTTAATAAACCTCTGATAGTAAGTTGTCTCAGAGTATACCCTGAATTAACTCCACGTATATGTTCCACACCACTAGCGGTGGACTCACCCTTATACAGTACTATAGCCAAGGTCTCTAAGCCAGCCTTACTAATACCCTCGGATAAAGTATTTTTACGATAGCTCTCTATGGCGCTTGCATAATTCCCTGCGACTCGCATTACTACTCGCTTACTATCTTGTACAAGTATAAGCCCTCCGCCACTACGATTATATGAGTCTACAACCTCCGACAACTCTTGCTGTGTTAAACCTAGCACCCTAACAACCTCTTTAAGTGGTATCTCACCACCCTCACTAAAGACAATCGCCTCTAGTGTAGGTATAATTTCTTTATGTTTAACAGTTTGATCATCCATAAGTTTGTATACTATAACACGCTATGTATTGAGTAAAATCTCACCATAAGCACCTTCTTGCTCTGCAAGTAATGCCCCCTCCTTGACTAGCTCTAGTAGTGCTAAAAAGTTTATAAGCACCTCTTGTCTACCAACTCCTGACATCTCTTTAAAACTACTCTGCATACCTCCTTCTACACGAGCCAGTAGATTAGTCATTACATCTGCAATATTAACTGGCTCACTTATCTGTGCCTTAGGCTTAATGTCTTTAGGTTGAAGATGTGACAAGACACCCTGCATCACTGTACTTAATGACTCTATACTAAGATCTTTTGGTGGTGCAAATATTCTTTGTAAAATTTCAAAGTCCTTAGGTTTGTGCAAAGAGTTTGCTGTTTTTATATCCTCTTGTAATCTATCGGCAGCCTCTTTGTAAATTTTATATAACCCTAGACGGTCTTCAAGATCCTTAATTGACTCCTCCTCATCGGCAGATAACTTAAGGTTCGGCAATAGTGACTTAGACTTTATCAATAATAAAGTGGCTGCCACAACTATAAACTCTGCTGTCTGCCCTCTGGGCAACTGACCTAGCGAACGTACAAAATCTATATAATCGTCTGCAACTTGTGCAAGTGAAATATCACTTATGTGTACCTTACGTTTTTGCACCATCTCAAGCAATGTCTCTAAAGACCCCTTAAACTCACCGACTGTTATGTTAAATTGCGATGTATTATCCACACCACTCATACTACTTTATGTTAATCTTATTATTTAAAAACATCATTGCAAGTGTAGCTAGCGCAGCAAGTATAAATACTACCCTGATATTGCCTAAAAAGTATACAAGAGCTAGTACAGTGAACAACATCCCAACCCTACCGAGGTCTATAGCCATGTTTTTAAGAGTTGTGAACTCATCTATAAAGTGACCGTTGTCTGCAGCCTGTTCGTAAGTAGACGCATCAAAGCTCATGCGGCTCGCAGCTCTTCCAAGTCGGTGGTAAGTATCTGTTATGAATATCTGAAATGCACTATCTACAAACACTTTTATAACCCAGCCTGTAGCAGCCAACCATGTACTGTACCTTAATGCCTTATCTCTACCCACCTTATCTATAAACTTACCTACTCCTACGTTGAGTACTAATATTGCTATAGTAGTCAAAGAGGTTATGAATCCTACAGACATATAATTGCCATTGAGTAGCTCAAATATAAACACAGGCCATACTATTGAAGAAATAACCGACTGTGCACCATCCGCTGCATAAGCATATACTAATGCCCTATTTTTATATGAGAAAAAATGCCTAAAAGTCTCTATAAAGCCCCATGCGTACCTCTCATATACTTGACGTATAAACTGCACAGGAATAAGCGTAGTCATAAGCACAACTGCCGCAAACATAAATACATTGCCGAACCCAAATGCAGCTATAAGGAAACCTCCAGCAAGTGGTGTAATAGCATTCATTATCTGTAGAGCATTTTTATATACAGCTACGTGCATACCAACCTTGCCATGCCCGATAAAATGGGACAGGTCTGTCTCGTACGGCACCCAGTATGTGGCTCTGTATATAGCTATGGCAATAATAAATGTAGCGGTAGCATACACTGGATACCCATTAGCAAAATATAGTGCACCTATAGCCAAGGCACTTGGCGGCACTGACAATGCAATAAGCCGACGCATACCTATAACACCTATCAGCTGAGAGCTAATAGGGGTCATGAGTACGCCTAACATATACACTATTATGTATATATACAATACTGCGTATATAGAGTCGTTAAATAATTGGTAAAAGAATATCGGTAAAAATACACCAACAAGCCCAAAACCAAGTCTGAAAAGTAGCCTATTAGTCAACAAGGCAAACATGTCTTTAGGTAGGTTTATGTGCAGTTTATGCTTATTCGGTAATGTCTTATGATGCATCTGCATCATTGTAGCACGCTACGGCATCAAGTATCTTAGCTATATCCCCATTTAATACATTTTCTATACCGCTCCAACTCTCCTTTATGCGGTGGTCTGTTATACGGTCTTGAGGGAAATTGTATGTACGGATTTTTTCACTTCTGTCTCCAGTACCTATTTGACCAGCACGGAACTCACTCCTGTCTTTTGCGTCTTGCTCATCTTTCCTCTGTTGTAGTTGGGACAAGAGCATGCTCATGGCCTTCTCTCTGTTTTTAAGCTGACTACGTTCAGCTGTACAGCGCACCATTATGCCCGTCTCTTTGTGAGTTAGCCTTACCGCAGTCTCCACCTTATTAACATTCTGCCCTCCTTTGCCACCTGCACGAGAAAATTCTATATCTAGGTCACCATCAGTGAGCTCTATAGTAGTATGCTTATATATAGGCATTATAGCTACGCTGGCTGTACTTGTATGTATCCTGCCTTGCTTCTCTGTCACTGGTACTCGCTGCAC
Organism: Candidatus Kaiserbacteria bacterium; assembly: GCA_027066795.1. Lineage (GTDB taxonomy): Bacteria > Patescibacteriota > Minisyncoccia > Phycocordibacterales > UBA2100 > S139-169. The sequence goes on along the minus strand of JAMONA010000029.1, from coordinate 1,949 downwards.
CCTGTGTACGCCTGTCTCATACTGTAATGTCTTATAACAGTCTTGGCCCTTAATCTCAAACGCAGCCTCCTTGTAACCACCCATGTCATTAGTGCTTGCATATAAAGTTGTTACTTGCCAACCCTTACTCTCTGCGAACTTTTGGTACATCTCTGCCAACTGCATAGAAAAGAGTGCCGCCTCGTCTCCACCTGCGCCGCCTCGCACCTCTATAACCATCTCATTGGGGAATTTACGCTCCTCTTCGTCACTCTTAATTATCTTTAATATCTGCTCCTCTATGGCTTCCTTTTGCTCTGATATCGCTGATAACTCTGCCTCTGCAAGCTCCTTCATGTCCTCGTCTTCGAGTAGGGCCTCATTCTCTGCCTCTTGCTCAAGTAGCTGATTATATTGTGGTACTAAAAAGGCTGTCTTATGATCACCTAGGTAAGAATTTATATCGAAGGTTTTTTGTTTGTCTTGGTTCATATTAATATTTAGTATACAACAAAAAAGTCGTATGGTTACGACTTTTTAAATCTTTATATAGATAGCTACTTACCAGCTGCTGCCATACGAGTCTTAAACTTGTCTACTCGGCCAGCTCGGTCGATAGTTGTCTTTTTACCAGTATAAAACGGGTGTGAAGCGCTTGAGATCTCTACCTCGTATAGTGGGTACTCCTTACCATCAAGCTTACCTGTAAGCTCTGCCTCTACACAAGACTTAATCAAGAAGCTCTCACCACTTGTATTGTCTTTAAAGATTACCTCACGATAATTATCTGGATGTATGTCTTTTTTCATTGTGGCAGAATTATACAGAAAAATGGTTGATTTGCAATGTTTTACACTTGTAACTTATAGATTAGAGCATACCAACTTAGAAAAAAGAACCTTATAGTGATAACATCACGATAAGGTTCTTAAATATTTCATAATCCTTTACAATTATGAGATTACAGTGCGGACATGAACTTCAGATTGCATAAGTTCATCCCACCCAAACTCAGCTACCACCTGCACTCCACAATCATCTGGTAAGCCATCAAAGTTATCAGGCTCTATATCCATAATGCTACTTTGACGGAGCTCTGGGTCATCTGCTACACTACTCTCGATGTGTTCAAGGTAGTCTATTTTTGCCATTTCGAGGCGATACTTGCTCTCTTCTCCCATTTCCTTTGAAGTAAAGTTGTTGCAAGAAACATATGGAACTAAGTACTCAATATTACTACCCAAACATAAAGTTGGCGCTCCGTTTAAGTCTAGCAACTCCTTGCACTCCCAATAAGCCATCATTCCATAAACTAGACGTTCAAGAAGCGTCATGGTTTGTGGACCATCGTCATGCAGAATGTCTAGAAGCACTTCTTCGTCTTCAATATAGTCAGCATACAGACTATTTTTTATATGCACAGCATATGCTTCGTCTGTCTTCCTTTGATCTTTGCGGGATATGGCATTATTTATGCTTAGGTCATCATAAGCTGACAAACTAAATTGTCTATTTGGGTTATCATGGTACTTGCCACCAAATAACCATAAACAAGCTATCCATACTTTTTCATATGTCAGTCCCTTCATTATATAAAGAGCCTGTGGGTGGTCATAAACTGTAGCAGGTATTGCAACACCTGAAAAGTCCGGTGTTGTGTCGAAAAAATCCTGGTAAAATTTAACCTGAGCATCTAATCCAATTAATCTAATAGGCGACATTCTGTTCCCTTTCCTTTGGTTTAAGTTACTGTTAAAATTACAAATAACGAAGTTGTTCTTACTGTTAAAAGCGAAAACATCTGCATATTATTATACAATAATAGCATCTATATGTCAATACTACCCCTCGAGGGCGGCAATATCCTTAGCGTACTGGTCGCGGAAGCGCATTGTCCTGTCTCCGTACCACCAGTACTCAGTCTTCTTAGCATTACGCCAGCCTGCTAGGTATCTCACAGCCGCTAAGTG
>JAMONA010000028.1 GCA_027066795.1 Candidatus Kaiserbacteria bacterium | reverse complement strand
TCGGCAAGTCTGATGTGCAAAGCACAGCTCACTGTCTCAAGTCCAATGCGCTACATACTAGACTATTTTCTGCAATAGTCAATTAAAGCTCTTGTTTTGGGCGGTAGCTTAAGGCTTCCAATATATGGTCTTGTGTTATGTCAGGCTCTTGCTCTATGTCTGCAATGGTGCGGGCCAACTTTATGACTCTGTGGTAGGCCCTAGGTGATAGGTCTTGCTTCTTAGCGCTTAAGTTAAGTATGTGCACTGCTTCTTTACTGAGCTTGGCATGTTTGGATAGGTCTTTATTGGTCATTCGTGCATTTTGTACACCCCTGCCCTCTTGTTGTGCTCTGGCTTTTTGGACACTTACTTTAGCTGCTTTAGTTTGCCTACCACTTGTGTCTGTACTTGCAGCACTTAGCTTCTCGTGGGCTACCTGCCCCACCTCTATCCACATGTCTATCCTGTCCATTATAGGGCCGCTCACTTTTTGCTTGTATCTGTGCACCTCATGCATTGTGCACTTACACTTATCACTACCTAAGTAACCACACGGGCAAGGGTTAAGAGCTGCTATAAGTATGAATTGTGAGGGAAACTCTGCCGAGCCCTTGGCACGGCTAATAGTCACCAGTCCATCTTCAAGTGGCTGTCTGAGTGCGTTAATAACTCTCTTGTCAAACTCAGGGAACTCGTCCATAAACAGTACTCCCCTGTGGGCTAGAGTAACCTCTCCAGGCTTGGGGTATGTGCCACCGCCTACTAGCGAGACATAGCTTGCTGTATGGTGTGGTGCTCGCACCGGCGGGTTTGTTATTATAGTCTGAGTGAGTGAGCCTGCTATAGAGTGAATGCTTGTAACTTCAAGCGCCTCGTCAAATGTGAGTGGTGGCAATATACCGGCAAATGCCTTGGCTAGCATGGTTTTACCAGTGCCTGGAGGGCCGTAGAGTGCTATGTTGTGCCCACCTGCCGCTGCAATTATAAGCCCTCTTTTAGCAGATTCTTGTTCTACGATGTCTTCAAAAGTCGTCAGGGTGCTTATGTCGTTACTGCTTATTTGAGTTTTTACTTGTGGGGTTATGCAATGTGGCTCTATCGGTGAGTCTTTAGTATTTATATGGTCTATTACCTCTCGTAGTGTGCTGGCGCCGTACACTGCGATGTCTCCCACAAGGGCTGCCTCCTCAGCATTGTCTATAGGTACAAATATCTCTGTGAACCCAGCGTCTTTAGCCGCTAAGGTCAGTGCAAGCGTTCCCTGTATGGGTCGCACTGCGCCGTCAAGTGCCAGCTCTCCAAGGAATATTCGACCCTCTGGTTTAAACTCTACCTCTTGTGCTGCAAGCAGGTATGCAAGCGCTATTGGTAGGTCAAATTGTGGCCCCTCCTTGCGCAGGCTGGCTGGTGCTAGTGATATGACTACCTTTTTGTTGTTTTGTTTAGGTGGTTTGTATCCTGTATTTTTAATAGCTGCACTCACTCTGTCACGGGCTTCGTCTACCGCCCTGTCGGCAAGGCCCACTACATTGAAAGAGTGGAGTCCCTTAGATAAATCCACCTCCACAGAGATTATAAAGGCGTTTAGTAGGTTTGTCTGTGCGCTATATACTCGTGAGAAGCTAGTAGCCATAATAATATCAAGTGTAACACAGTGTAATAGAGTAAAAGAAAACACCTGACTAGGTGCTATCGGTCTTGATTTTATGATTAGTAGCTATACCTATACACAGCCCATGCAAGTGTTGGCGGCTGGGTTGGCGTCTAGGCGGGCTGGTTCTATCGCCTCGTTGCACTTAGTACATATACCATATGTGCCAGCCTCTATGCGAGCCAGTGCGTCATTAACGTTTTTGAATCTTATCTCTAACTCGTCTACTACTGCTCTGTTAGCATTTTGCTCTTCGTCGGCGTCTGCTAGGTTGTTAAGGTCGGCAGTGTTCATCTCACTAGCGTTAGCGCTTGCACTCCAGTCGGCAGTGTTGGCTGAGTTTATATAACCTAGGTCTGTTAGCTCTAGCTCTATGCGAGCTGCCTCTTGCTCTAGCTTTGCTTTATGTGCTTGTGTATCCATATAACTTATTATACTACAAATATTAGTAAATAGTATAGGGTGTGTTATTTATAGTGCATTGGCTATATCGTGGCACCTGATGCTTTGCGCACACGGTAGCGACGTGCTACTTCGGTAAGAGTGTGTATGTTGTTGGTTATTAAGAGTGTGCTCTCGTCTAAGAAGGAGTAGAGGAATCTTATCTCACCAGACTCGTCTCTCATGACTCTTGCATCAATGTTTTTTATTACTACGTTCCCGGGTGTGCGGCTTGTAGAGCTATTGCCCTCAAGGTTAAACAGTGGGCTGAGCTCTGTCTCGGCGACTCTCTCCCACTGCAGCATAGCCTCAAATGCATGCTCGTAAGAACGGGTTGTCAGTAGTATAAAAGGGGTGTTGCGGTCTGCTGTGTGTACCCCCAACATGTACGAGGTGTCTCCACCCAAGAGTCGTATAAAACGGTCTGATAATGATAATCCTAAGAGCTCAAGCGCCTCACTTTGGTATAAAGAGTAGGTTGTCTCCCCACCTAACTCTGGGCTCCAAGCTCTCTGCTGCAGTATTATCTGAGTTATAGAGCCAAGTGCAGTGTTAGAGTTGTCTAGTATTTTTTTTAATTCAGAAAGAGTTTCCCTTGGTAGTCTGTCTGTTACGTCTAGTTTTGCGCGGTACTCTACAAATATTATTGAATCATCTAGTAGCACGCTACTCTTGTCATCTGCTATGGCAGCTAGCTTGGACTGCCGAGCGCTATAGGCTACAAATATCGCTGTAGAGCCAAGTATCAGCATTAATATACTGGCTATGATTATAAACATTGACGACGTATGCTTGTCAGCACTGGGTGCGCTCTTAACGACCACACTTGGGGTGTTGTTGGTTATGCCCGCTGCCTTGTCACTCTGTATTGCCATTGCTCTGACCATAGAGATCTTACGGTCTTTAACTAAGCTCTGTACGTCTGCTTTGTACGTATGTAGCATCGCAGACTTATTGGCTAGAGTTTTAGTACTGTCTAGTTGGCTTTTATTTGGCTTAGGCACCTCGTTCTTGTTGTCTATTTCTGTATTGCCTTGGAGGGAGTTTATGACACTGCCTTTTTTACTATTTGTGGTTGTCGTTTGTTTTTTGTTGTCCATGTTCGCTGCTATTACTTTGTGGTGCAGTAAGACCCTTACGTGTCGCAAATTCTGGGTCTACTTGCTTTATAGAGAGGTCTATCTTTTGTTTACCTCCCATTTCCTTTACCTCTTTAATTATAACAGATACCTGCTCTCCTTCCTTAAGTACGTCTGCCACATTGTTAATACGGAAAGGAGCTATCTCTGATATATGTACCAAGCCCTCTGTGCCAGCTGCAATGCGTACAAATGCACCGAAGTCCATAAGCTTTACTACCTCCGCGTTAGGAAACTTCTCTCCAGCTGTGTATACGTGAGTAAGTTCCTCTATCTTACTCTTGGCAAGCTCTGTAGATGCACCCTTACCTGTGATGAAGATTGTGCCGTCGTCTTCTATGGTTATCTCGTCTACACCAGTATCATCTTTAAGGCCGTTTATTGTCTCCCCTCCTTTACCTATTACGAGGCCTATCTGGTCTTCTAAGATTGTCATAGAGATGATCTTAGGTGCACGGGTATTAATCTCTGCCCTCGGCTCGGCTATCTCTGCGACCATAGTCTCTAGTATTGCTAAGCGAGCTGTCTTGGCTTGCTCTATACCCTCTTTAAGTACGGCCACTGGTACACCTTCTACCTTTACATCCATCTGTATGGCTGTTATACCCTCAGTAGTACCTGCCACCTTAAAGTCCATGTCACCGAAGTGGTCCTCTGGGCCTTGTATGTCAGTGAGTATTTTATAATCTTCTTTTGCCCAAACAGCTTGGCCACTTGTCTTGGCGGTGTTACTCATCATGCCCATGGCGATGCCTGCTACAGGGCGCTTTATTGGGACTCCGGCATCCATAAGTGCAAGAGTAGAGCCACAGACACTCGCCTGTGAGCTTGAGCCGTTGCTAGCCATAGTCTCGCTTACTATACGTATTGTGTATGGGAAGTCTTCTTTACTTGGCAGTACCGGTATAAGTGCCTTCTCTGCTAGTGCACCATGGCCTATCATGCGCCTGTTAAAGCCTCCGACTCGCCCGGTCTCTCCTACTGAGTATGGCGGGAAGTTGTAGTAGTGCATGTAGCTTTTCTTACTGTCACGCTCCTCTATTGTATCTAGTAGCATCGCATCGTCTGGGCTGCCGAGAGTAAGTGCACTAAATACATGTGTACCTCCACGGTAGAAGATACCTGTACCGTGTATCATCTCACTTATACCTCCTGCCTGAGCATAAAGTGGGCGGAGCTCGTCCATAGCGCGACCATCTTGCCTCTTGTTATTTTCTAAAGCTTCGGTATGCACTACGGCATCTACCATCTTTTCAAAGTGGTCGTCTGCGTTTTGCTTCTCTTTTGCCATGTCATCGTTATCTGCAACTATCTTCATCCACTCGTCTTTAAGTGCGTATGCACCCTTATCTCCGAAGACGTACTCAGTCATCTTGGGGTCTATCTCTTTTGTGAATAGTGCCTTCATCTCCTCAGTCACAATAGGAGTCTTAACCTCTACCTTCTCTTGGCCTATCTCTGAGATTATCTGCTTTTGCCACTCTTGTAGTTTGTCGGCCTCACTGGCAGCTAGCTCTAGTGCACCACCTAATGTATCTTCGTTTACCTCTTTAGCACCGACTTCTACCATGTTGATGTTGCCGTCTTTACCACAGGCTAGTAGGTCTAGTAGCTCCACATCACTTGTGCGTTGTGTATAGTTTGGGTTTATTATTAGGTCTTCACTGTCTGTTGCCTTACCTATGCGCACCGCACTCACTGGGCCAGCCCAAGGTATGTTGCTTGTGCTAAGTGCCAAGGAAGCTCCTATTACCCCTAGTACGTCTGGATCCTCCTCGTCTATAGCTAAGACGGTTGCTATCACTTGTATGTCTCGGCGCATTGCTTGGTCAAACAGTGGACGTATAGTGCGGTCTATAACTCTTGCACTAAGTATCGCCTCTTCGCTAGGCATACCCTCTTTCTTACGGAAGCGGCCTCCCATTATTGCGCCAGCTGCATAAAACTTCTCTTCAAACTCTACTGACAGTGGGAACCAGCTCTGGCCCTCTTTCTCTCTACCCATCACCGCGGTGACCATCACAGCAGTATTACCATAGCGCATTATTACTGAGCCATTTGCTTGGTCTGTTAGGTTTGTAAATTGTGCGGTAAGCGTCTTGCCTCCTACCTCTATGCTGTACTCTTTGTGTACAATACTCTTAGGGAATGCTTCCATAATATTAAATTATTATAGAGCTTACAGAATGCAGGATTGAACACCTGTTAACCAGGTTCAATGCTGTATCTGTAAACTCATACTGTTAATGAGTATGAGTATACCAGAGCTACTTACTTTTGCGAGGTTGCCGTCTTGGGCGGCGGCTACCTATTAAGTATTTTTTCTTGTCTTCGTCCATGTCTATGAACTCGTCTGCTACCTCTCGCAACATGTGAGAGCTACTGCGGCCAAAGCTCAGTACCTCTACTTGGCAGCCACTGTGCACCTGTAAGTACTCTACCATCGGTACAAAATCACCGTCGCCACTTATGAGCACCACAGTGTCTAGCTTAGGTGCTACTGTTATTGCGTCTATTGCAAGGCCTACGTCCCAGTCTGCCTTCTTGGCCCCACCGTGGAAGATTTGTATATCTTTAGTCTTTATCTCTATGCCAAGCTTCTCAAGCGCCTCAAAAAATGGACTTTCTTCTCCGCTCTCTGTGTTCACTACGTACGCCTTGGCTCGTATAAGTTGTCGGCCAGCTACGGCTTCTTCTAGTAAGTTTTTAAAATTGACCTTAGCACCATATAGGTTCTTGGCACTGTGATATAGGTTTTGTGTATCTATGAATACTGCAACTCTCTGTTGCGGGTGTTTTGTTACTGACATATCTTAGTTTTTATTATGAATGATAATGAATTAGGAAGTCTTAGATGCCCAGCAATTTCTGTGAAGAAATTATGTCGGGTAAAAGACTACCTTGATTATATTAAAATAATACCACAATGTAGTGGCATTAGAGTATAATTATTTATTAAAAAAGTTTATTTCTTAAGCCCAAGTGCTTTTACAAGCTCTGTATAAGTGTTTGAGTCTTTCTTCTCTAGGTACTTTAGGTGCTTGCGACGGTCTGCTACCATTTGCAGTAGGCCCTTACGAGAGTGATTATCTTTATGGTTACTCTTAAGATGACTCGCCAGCTTCTCTATTTGCTTAGAAAGTACAGATACTTGTACCTCTGCAGAGCCTGTATCTTTGTCGTTTTTCTGCGCCTTTTTAATAGCAGCTGTTTTTACTCGTTTGGTTAATGTCATAGTGGGCACGATTATACAACACTTAAGCCACCAATGCAAGTAATTAATTACAGTATGTTATACTACAAGGCGATGAGTAGCCTTCATGATCTAAAGCAGGAGTATCTAGAGTACTTAGAGATAGAGCGTGGTAGAGCCGCCCGGACAGTAGAGAATTACGACCAATATATAATGCGCTACTTAGCTAACTCTGGTGTGCAAAAACCTAAAGATATTACTGAGGACTCTGTGCGCAAGTACCGCCTGTGGCTTAATAAGCAAGAGGGTGCAAACGGAGACACACTAAAGAAAAACACACAGAATTACCACCTTATAGCCCTGCGCTCTTTCCTCAAGTACCTGCGCAAGAGAGATATTAAGTGCTTCGCCCCAGACAAGATAGAGCTAGCCAAGGTTGGCGACCGTGATTTAGACTTAATAACCCACGACGAGCTTAAGAGGCTTATGGATGCCCCAAACAAGAGTGAGGACTCTGGAGAGGTTAAGGCACTACGGGACGCTGCTATATTACAGACACTCTTCTCGACAGGGTTGCGTGTGTCAGAGTTGTGCAGTGTAGACAGGGACTTAGACCTAACTCGTGATGAGTTCTCTGTCAGAGGTAAAGGTAGTAAGGTGCGCGTAGTCTTCCTATCGCCCACTGCCAAGAGTGCTATAAAAATGTATCTAGAGGCTCGTACAGATATGGACGAGGCTATGTTTATATCCTTGGCTAAAGGCGCGGAGTCCAGTGGAGACATGCGCCTTACCCCGCGCTCAGTAGAGAGAGTGGTAAAGAGGAGGGCTGTAGAGGCTGGTATAAGCAGGAGGGTTACTCCACATATAATACGTCATAGTTTTGCTACAGATTTACTAGAGGGCGGTGCAGACATACGTAGTGTACAAGCACTGCTAGGGCATGCCAACATCTCTACTACTCAGGTGTACACACATGTGACAGACAAGCACCTTAAAGACGTGCACAAAGCATTTCATAATACGCGTAAGTAGCAACTATATATGGTTACAGTATAAAGGGTATGATAGTATGACTGTTATGAAAATAGTCTCATGGAATGTTAATGGCTTGCGCGCAGTGCACCGTAAGGGTCTGTGGGCAGAGTTTATGTCTCTTAAGGCGGATATCATATGCTTACAGGAGACCAAAATGGAGAAGGAGCAAATGCCCAGTGAAACAAGGGAGATGCCAGGGTACATCTCACTGTGGAACAGTAGTAAAAAGCGTAAAGGCTACAGTGGTACTGCAATATATATCGCGAAACAGTATGCCGATAAAATTAAAGAGGTGCACTATGGTCTGGGTAGTAAGGAGTTCGATGGCGAGGGTAGGTTAATCACCATAGAGTTTGAAGATTTTGTAGTATGTAACGGCTACTACCCTAACGGAGGCAGAGACCACAAGAGAGTGTCCTTTAAGATGGGCTACTATGAGACATTTATGTCCTTTATAGAGAGTATTCGTAAGAGACAATCAAATATAATATGGCTAGGGGACGTAAACACTGCACATGAGGAAATAGACTTGGCGCGACCTAAGGCCAACAGTAAGACAACTGGCTTTTTACCAGAGGAACGTGAGTGGTTAGATGAGATGACATCTATAGGGTATGTAGACACCTTTAGGTATCTCAACCCAGATAAGGCTGAGGCATACTCGTATTGGGATGTGATCACTAGAGCCAGAGAGCGCAATGTTGGCTGGCGTATAGATTATATATTTGCTAGTGAGGAGCTGATGCCAAAGGTTAAGCGAGCACAGATACACACGAGTATAATGGGCTCAGATCACTGCCCTATTTCTGTAGAGATTGAGTCGTAGTGTGAATAGTATGTACTTATTTTAATTTACGTTGTGTTTCTCTCGTAGTTTTGCTACTTCCTCATCGTCGGCTTCTTTTTGTTTTGCTGCTCCACTTTTGCCGAGCTCTCTTAGTTCGTCATCGTTTAGCTTTAGTAACTTTTTTGCTTTTTTAGTTAAGAATTCTTCTGTGTTGTTATCGGTATTGTCTAGTACGTCTTCTAAGAGTGCGTGCAGTACCCAGCCTATCCTTGGGCCTGGCTTCTCGCTAAAGGTACTCATAATATAGCCACCGTCTATAGCTAGCATGCCCACAGAGATTGGGCTACGTAGTGCCTCGTCTACCATCGCCGTGTACTTACGCAGGCGGAAGGGCTGCTCCTTAGGTCGGCCGCTACCTATCCTGTCGCACATTCTTACTCGTAGTAGATTTTGCATGCTGCCCTCCCCTACGTTGGCAATCATGCGCCTTACTGCTGCAAGAGTCACAATATCAGGGTCAGAGAAGAACATATGCCAACGTACCAAGCTTTCTACATTTTTTGATATTTCTTTAGGGTACTTAAGTCTCTTCATTATCTCTTTTGCCATTCTTGCGCCCACGACCTCATGCCCATAAAAAGTGTAGCCGTTACCCTTGGTGCGTCTGCTGTGTGGCTTGCCTATGTCGTGGAAGAGGCTTGCTAAGCGCTCCTCAAGAGTAAGGCCCTTGTCGGCAGCGTGTTGCATAGCTCGGAGGTTGTGCTCGAAGACTTCGTACTTATGGGCCTTTTTGCCTTGTTCGCACCCTATACCCTCTCGTAGCTCTGGCACTATATGTTCAAGCATCTTTAGCTGCTCTGCCAAGCCTAGTGCTGTAGCTGGTGTATCAGAGAGTACTATCTTATTAAATTCGTCTCGTATTCTTTCATGTGAAACTTTTGATAATCTGTCCGCATTATTAGCTATAGCAACCATGGTCTCGCCGTCTATTGTAAAGTCTAATTGTGCGGAGAGTCGTAAGGCACGCATCATACGTAGTGCATCTTCGTTAAATCTTGTGTCTGCATCCCCTACCGCCTTTAGTATCTTGTTTGTTAAGTCAGCTTGTCCGCTGTAGTCATCTATAAGCTCGTCGGTGACTACTCTATAGGCTATTGCATTAACGGTGAAGTCACGGCGTTTTAAGTCATCATGAATAGAGTCACTAAACTTTACCTCGTCTGGTCTGCGAGAGTCTGAGTAGGCACCCTCAGTACGGTAAGGGGTGACCTCTACTATGCTGTCCTTGTCTATATCTGGGCTGGCCTCGATTTTGA
>JAMONA010000027.1 GCA_027066795.1 Candidatus Kaiserbacteria bacterium | reverse complement strand
ACTTGAGCTACACCTCGGTCTTGCGGCAGATACATTAGGTTATCAAGCAGTGGTACCACCATTTGCTGGTGCCACAGAGGAGGAGATAAGGAGCGAGCTTAAAGAGGCTGGCTATCCAGAGGAGGGCAAGGTAGACCTATATGATGGTCGCACAGGAGAGAAATTTGACCAAGCAGTAGCCATGGGTATCATGTACATACTTAAGCTTCATCACATGGTAGATGATAAGCTACACATGCGCTCAATAGGGCCATACTCACTTACTACTCAACAACCGCTTGGAGGTAAAGCTCAAAATGGTGGTCAGAGAATAGGAGAGATGGAAGTGTGGGCGTTCCTAGGTTATGGAGCAGCCTATGCACTAAGAGAAGTGCTTACAATTAAGTCAGATGATATTATGGGGCGTACAGCAGCCTTCGATGCGATTATTAAGAACGAGCGCATAACTCAAGCTAATACACCGGCCACATTTAACGTGCTGCAGAGACACCTACGAGGACTTGGACTAGACGTGGCGCTACGCAACAGCGAGGACGAAGAGATTGCTGAGAGTACACTTATAGAAGAGACCCCAGCAGTAGCGGAGGCAGAGCAAGAGCCGACAGATGCTGAGATTGCAGAGTTGGAAGCTGACCCTAAGGGAGATGAGAAGCAAGAAAAAGTAACTAAATAATTAAACAACTATGAGAAATAATAGAAACAATTTTGATGAAGTAGTGCTCAAGCTTGCATCTCCAGACCGCGTAATAGAGTGGAGCCGCGGAGAGGTGACTAAGCCTGAGACAATAAACTACCGTACACAACGCCCAGAGAAGAATGGACTATTTGACGAGAAGATATTTGGCCCAGAGAAGGACTTTGAGTGTTACTGTGGTAAATATAAAGGAATAAGGTTTAAAGGTATCGTATGTGAAAAGTGTGGAGTAGAGATAACTCGCTCTGTAGTGCGTCGTGAGCGCATGGGTCATATAGACTTGGCTGTGCCAGTATCACATATATGGTTCTTAAGAGGTATACCTTCAAGGGTAGCCTTGCTACTTGGCTTGTCTACTGCAGACGTAGAGAAGGTAATATACTTTGCCGGGTATATTATAACTAGTGTACACGAGGCAGAGAAGGAAAGACTACTAAAAGAGCTAGACACAGAATTTAAAACCAAGCTTGAGGCAATAAAAAGCGACGACGACAAGAAAGAATTGAAAGGTAAGGCCAGTGATGCTAAAAAAGAGATAGCAAGCATCGTGTTAAATAAAGTTTTAGATGAGGCTACTTACCACAGGTATGCAGTTAAGTTTGGTGCAGCGTTTGAGGCAGAGATAGGTGCCGAGGCTGTTTATAAGATATTTAGCAATATAGACCTTGATAAATTTGAGCAGATATTGCACGAGAAGCTAGAGAAGGCAAATGCAACAGACAGAGAGAAGCTACGTAAGCGCCTTACATTAGTAATTAACATGAAGCATGGTAAGGTGCGTCCTGAGTGGATGTTTATGACTAAGCTGCCAGTAATACCACCGGCTTTGCGTCCTATGGTGGCGCTTGAGGGTGGTAGACACGCCAGCTCAGACCTAAACGACCTTTACAGAAGAGTAATAAACCGTAACAACCGCCTTAAGAAGCTAATGGCAATACAAGCGCCAGACGTTATTTTAAGAAATGAAAAGAGAATCCTACAAGAGGCAGTAGATGCACTACTAGACAACACAATACGACGTGGTAGTGGTCCAGCTATGGGCTCAGGACAGAAGCGGCCATTAAAGAGTCTTGCTGATTATATGAAGGGTAAGCAGGGTTACTTTAGGCAAAACCTATTAGGTAAACGTGTAGACTACTCTGGACGTAGTGTAATCGTTATAGGTCCAGACCTAGAGATGGACCAGTGTGGATTGCCTAAGGCGATGGCACTTGAGCTATTTAGGCCTTTTGTTATAGCTGGGCTACTTGAGAGAGAGACAGCCTTTAACATTAGAGGTGCAAACAAGCTTATAGACGAAGGTATACCAGACGTATGGGCTATACTTGAAGAGGTGATTAAGGATAAGCATGTATTACTTAACCGAGCACCTACACTACACAGGCAGAGTCTACAAGCTTTCCGACCAGTACTTATAGAGGGAAAAGCTATACAGATACACCCGTTAGTATGTAGTGCCTTTAACGCTGACTTTGACGGAGACCAGATGGCTGTGCACGTACCATTATCACTAGAGGCCCAAACTGAGGCAAGAGAGATAATGAGTGCAAACAAGAATATACTTAAGCCAGGTAGTGGCGAGGTTACTACTGGCCCAGACATGGACATTGTGTTAGGAGTGTATTGGATGACAAACATAATAGAGGGTGCTAAGGGTGAGGGTAAAGTATTCGAAAGCACCAATGCAGCGATAACTGCTTACGATTTTGATGCTGTAGACTTACGAGCTAAGATTAAGGTTTTGCCTAGTGAGAATGAGAAGTATGCTCAATTTAATGGAGATATATTTGAGACATCTGTAGGTAGATTATTGTTTAACTCAGTACTACCTAATGACTTCCGTTATATCAATGACGTAATAAGCAAGCGAGACATGAAGCCTCTTGTAGACGAGCTTATAGAGATATACGGGTTAGAGGGTATACCTAAGATATTAGACCGTATAAAGCACTTTGGCTTTAAGTACGCGACTCACTCAGGAGTTACTTGGGGTATGAGTGACGTAACAGTACCAGAGGGTAAACATGCCATAATACAAGAAGGTAGAGATAAGGTAGCCGAGCTAAGAGACCAGTACAATGATGGATTGCTTAGCGAGCGCGAGCGAAGACGTATGACTATAGAGACATGGCAAGCGACCAAGAGCAATGTAGAGAAAGTTGTTGATGCAGCACACAGTGACGGAGACAGCTCAGTAAACAACCTTATACGATCTGGAGCCAGAGGCTCAATAGCTCAGCTTACAAACATGGGAGGTATGAAGGGTCTAATCCAGAACCCTAAAGGAGACATTATTGAGTTTCCTATCACCACATCGTATAAAGAGGGTCTTAGCCCTACAGAGTACTTTATTACCACTCACGGCTCTCGTAAGGGTCTAGCCGATACTGCTCTTAAGACGGCTTCTGCTGGTTATCTTACTAGACGACTCTTTGACGTATCACAAGACGTAATAGTAGTAGAGCAAGACTGTGGAACCAAAGACTCAATGAGCGTATCACAAGTTAACTCACTAGGCATAGAGGTGTCTATAGCAAGAAATATTAAAGGACGTGTATTAGCCGAGGCTATAGAAGCCAGTGGTAAGAAGTTTAAAAAAGGTCATCTGCTTACAGGGTTTGACGCACAAGACATAGAGGATGCAGGTGTAGACAAGGTAGAGGTATACTCACCGATGATGTGTAAAACGACTCGTGGAGTATGTGCTAAGTGTTACGGTAGTGACCTGGCTACTAGCCAACAGGTAGAGCTAGGAGAGGCTGTAGGTACTATAGCCGCACAGAGTCTTGGTGAGCCATCTACTCAGCTTACTATGAATACTAAGCATGCTACAGGTGCCTCAATAGGAGGAGATATCACGCAAGGTCTACCACGTGTAGAGGAGGTTATAGACCGCCGCAACCCTAAGAGTCCGGCTGTTATCTCACGCATCAAGGGTACCGTAGGTGAGATAGTAGAAGACGAAAATGGACACAAGGTAATCATGCTTCTGCCAGAGGGCACAAGTAAAAAGGCCTTAAAGCGCGAGACACAGTACAAGGTGCCACCAGCACGTATGTTACTAGTAAAGACAGGTGACAACGTAGAGAAGGGAGACCTTATGACAGACGGTTCTGCAAACATTACAGACTATTACGCATATGCTGGAGAGGAGAAAGCTCGAGAGTATATAATCACCGAGATACTTAAGATTTATGACTTGCAAGGTATAGCTGTATCTCGTAAGCACTTAGAGATAATCGTTAAGCAGATGTTTAGCAGACGTAAAATTGTAGACGCTGGAGATACTCGCTTTACAGTTGGGCAGACAGTTGAGCTCGCAGTCTTAGAGGAGGAGAATAAAGCTACAGAGGACCGTAATGCTATACCAGCACATGCAGACAAGTTGGTATTAGGTATCACAGAGGTTGCCTTAACTAGAGATAGTTGGCTTTCATCTGCATCGTTCCAGCATACTACTCGTAAGCTTACTGAGGACGCAGTGCGAGGTGCTGTAGATAATCTGGTAGGCCTTAAGGAGAATGTTATCTTAGGTCGCTTAATACCAGCAGGTACAGGATTTAAAGATTCTAAGAAAAGTGAATTAATCTCAGACTTGCCAGTAGTAGAGCCAAAAGAGTACAGTAGATAATTTATCTCTATTTGTATGTTAAAATAACCCCATGGATATTACCATGGGGTTATTTTTGTTAAGTATGATATTTATACTTGGTGCTATCGTAGGCAGCTTTTTAAATGTAGTAATACTTAGGCATAATACCGGTAAGAGCTTATCGGGCAGGAGTGGATGCATGGTGTGCGGTGGAGTCTTGAGTGCTCTTGAGCTTGTACCAATATTTTCCTTCTTGTTTCAGAATGGTAACTGTACTAAATGCAACTCAAAAATATCTCTACAGTATATACTTGTAGAGTTAGGTACAGCGGTATTGTTTGTGTTAACAAGTATATTTGCATACACACACAGTGTAAGCTTAGTGGGCCTTATAGTACTATTGTTAGCTATGTCTACGCTTGTAGTACTTGCTACATATGATTTTAAGCACACTATTTTACCAGATAAATATACGTATAGCTTTATAGCTTTGGCTACTATATTTGCAATGATGCCAGATAAGACAATCATAGACCTTGGTTGGCAGCTATTTGCTGGGCTTACTACAGCGTTGCCAATATTTGCCTTATGGTTTTTCTCTAAAGGTAAGGCAATGGGCTTTGGAGATGTTAAGTTGTCGGTAGGTATGGGTATCTTTTTAGGGGTGTACATGGGTATCTCCGCTGTGTGGTATGCGTTTGTGATTGGTGCTGTATACGGCCTAGTACTAATGGCCTTAAAGAAGGCGGGTGCTAAGAGTGAGGTGCCATTTGGTCCATTTCTGATACTAGGATTTTTAATAGCCTTATTTATGGGAATAGGCTTTATGGAGGTGGTTAATAGTATTTCGCTGATATGAGAGAAAGTGGTTTTACATTAATAGAGCTTATGGTTACTCTTGGAATAATGACTCTTATTACGGGTGTGATGCTAGCTGACCATGCTAAGTTTGGTGGGCAAGTTATGCTACGCAACCTGTCTTATGAGGTGGCACTTATAGCAAGAGAGGCACAGACCTATGGAGTAAGTGTACGCCATATTGGCTCAGTAGATGAGTTTGAGTCCGGATACGGCATACACTTTAGCGCTAGTGACCCAACGCATTACAAAATGTTTACTGACACATACGCTGGTGCATCACGTGGTGAAGATGGCTTGCGTAATACTCCCTTGGAAGACGTGAATACATATACAATAGGTAGAGGTTATAAGATAAATAAAATTTGTGCTGGAGCTAGCTGCGAGATGGTTTGTAACTCTTGTTCAGGCTCACTAGACATATTATTTAAAAGACCAGAGCCAGATGCTGCGATACGTTTTAACGGTAACACCAGTATACTTTATGATAAGGCAGAGATAGAATTGATATCTCCAAGAGGTGACACCATGAGAGTGCTTGTAGAGGTATCTGGCCAAATCTCTGTAAAGAAATAATATGAAGAAAGAACTTAAAACAAACAGTCTGGGATTCACTCTTATAGAGATGATGGTCTCGGTCTCACTTTTCTCTGTTGTGATGCTTGTAAGCGTAGGATCACTACTTTCTCTTATAGATGCAAGTAAGAGAGCGCAAGGTATACAGTCAGTTATGAATAACCTTAACGTAGCGTTAGATGGCATGGTGCGTGCGCTGCGCATGGGGCAAGGCTATACGGTTGCAAATGGCGGGCACGAATTATCGTTTACTCCATTTGGCAAGGACCCAAATGATGCAAGTCAGCGGTGGGTATATACATTTGTAGAGGATAACTCAGACCCATTGGAGGCAAGAGGCCGTTTATACAAGAGGTATAAGCCCGATGGTCTGTCTAGTGTAGTCAATGTACCGTTAACAGCCTCTGAGGTAGACATAGATTTTGTACAATTTTACAAGACTGCAGATATCCCAGGAGACTTGAGACAACCAAGGGTGGTAGCTATAGTCAGAGGTAAGGGAGGTTTTGCTAAGATTAAGAATACTACAAGGTTTGATATACAAGCGAGTGCTACACAACGGTTATTAGATTTATAATTATGACAAAATTATCAAACCAAAAAGATATAAAAAAGACTACACAAAAAGGCTTTACTCTAATAGAGACCCTTGTTGCTATTACTGTGTTAACTATAGCAGTGGCAGCACCTCTTACGCTTGCTGCACAGAGTCTTATGGCTGCGTATACTGCTAGAGACCAAGTGACAGCTTTCCATTTAGCTCAGGAGGCCATAGAGACAGTGCGTGCACAAAGAGACCATAACATTCTTAACGTGGTTAAAAATGGTGGTGTAGTTGATTGGCTAGATGGACTAGATGTTGAGCTTGTAGGGGCTGGGAGCAATAAACCGTTTCTAGTAGACTCACTGTCTACAAGCAATAATTTTATATTATGTGGTGGCTCCACTGCGTCTTCCTGTGATTATCTAAAATTTGATACCTCTACAGGCTTTTATGGTCATGAGAATGGTAATTCCTCACGCTTTAAAAGATTTGTACGCATTACAGAAGTACCTGGTACAAACGCTGAAGAGATGACAGTGCGTGCAGAGGTGCAGTGGCGTGCAGGTATACTTGGCAATATTCGTTCGGTAATAATTGAGGAGAATATTTATAAATGGGTCGCAGGTATAATAACTACACCGTAAATCATTACATATGTTAAATATAAAAAATACTAGAATAAACAGTAAAGGATTCACTCTTTTATTGGCTACCTTAGTATCTTCATTGCTACTCTCAGTAGGGCTATCTATGTTTACAATCGCCCAGAAGGAAATAATACTATCAAGTTTAGGGCGAGACTCTCAGTACGCTTTCTACGCTGCAGACTCTGGGGCTGAGTGTGCACTTTACCTAGACTTTAAAGGAGTGTTTGATACTTCTGCAGCAACTCATGGTGCGACTTGTAATACTGTAGTAGTAGGAGAGTATAGGCCTCCAGAGTCTGTCGACCTTTCAGACTTGGTTCTTGGTGGAGAGTCGTTCGTGGGAGGGCTTGCTACTTCTGAATTCTTTTTTGAATTGAATAATAGATGTATAAAAGTAGAGGTAACCAAGTTTGAGACTGGTACCGTAAGGACACAAATTAACTCTAGGGGCTATAGTGTTGGTTGTGACGCAGCTGGAGAGCCAGTACAAACACCTAGGACACTAGAGAGGGCAGTAAGAATGAGATACTAAAAAAGAAGATTATGGTAGATGCAGATACTAGAGACAGGTTGTTTAAATTGAGAGAGTTAATAAACTATCATAGACACCTTTACCACGTAGAGGACAGAGAGGAAATCTCAGAGCAGGCCTTAGATTCTTTAAAAAAAGAATTGGCAGATATAGAGACAAGGTACCCAATGTTAGTGACAGAGGACTCGCCCAGTCAGCGTGTTGCTGGCAAAGTTGCTGACGGATTTAGTAAAGTAACTCATAAAGTGTCACAGTGGTCTTTTGGTGACGCATTCTCTGCTGAGGACATGTACGAGTTTGATGTGCGCGTTAAGCGCATGCTAAAACAGGCTGGCTCTACAACGGTGCCTACATATAGTACGGAGCTTAAGATAGACGGTTTAAAAGTTATATTAGAGTACAAGGCTGGCATATTGGTACAGGCTGCTACTCGTGGAGACGGCAAGGTCGGAGAGGATGTTACCTCTAACGTGCGTACTATAGAGTCTGTGCCACTTAAGCTGACAAAGCCCGTAGACATCATAGTAGAGGGGGAGATATATATAAGTAAAGTGCAGTTTGATAAAATAAACAAAATTCAGAAAAAGAGTGAGCAACCAGAGTACGCAAACCCACGCAACCTTGCGGCTGGTACACTACGACAGCTAGACCCAGCAGTAGTCGCTAAGAGGAAGTTGAGTGTATTTATATACGATATAGCACAAGGTGGTGATGCGCAGACTCAGATAGCTGAGCTGGAGGAACTAAACACGTTAGGTTTTAAAGTCAATAGAGGTTATGCACATTTTGACAAAATGGATGATGTGTTGGCTTATTGGCAAAAGTGGCAAAAGAAGAAAGATGATGAGGACTATTGGATAGACGGAGTAGTAGTAAAGGTTAATGAGGTAGAGCTACAAGAGGTGCTTGGTTATACAGGTAAGGCGCCAAGGTTTGCCATTGCACTAAAGTTTCCTGCAGAGCAAGTTACAACTGTAGTTGAGGACATAGTACTACAAGTGGGTCGTACAGGTGTACTCACTCCCGTAGCGCACCTCCGTCCAGTGCTTGTGGCTGGCTCAGTAGTAAGCAGGGCAACCCTACATAACGAAGATGAGATAAGGCGCCTTGGTATACGAGTAGGCGACACCGTGATACTACAAAAGAGTGGAGATATAATCCCAGACATCATAGAGGTGCTTACAGATTTGCGCCCAAAGGACAGTAGGTTGTACAAGTGGCCAACTAAGGTGACAGCATGTGGTGGTGGTGGATGTATAGAGCGTATAGAGGGTCAGGCTGCATGGAGGTGCGTAAGTAAAGATTCTTTTTACCAGCTTGTGCGCAAGATAGAGTACTTCACAAGTAAAAAATGTTTTGATATTGATGGTTGTGGTCCAAAGGTGGTAGAGCAGTTGGTGAAGGCCGATTTAGTACAAAGTTTTGACGACATATTCACATTACAAAAAGGGGACTTATTAGAGCTTGAAGGTTTCGCTGAGCTATCGGCAGTTAATTTACTTAAAGCGATAGTTGACGCACAAGAGGTGACTCTTGCGAGGCTTTTGACCTCGCTCTCTATACCACAGGTAGGTGAGGAGACCGCCATAGACCTGGCACATAGCTTTAGTACATTACAAGAGTTACAAGCTGCAAGCACAGAGGATTTAGAGCAAATAGACGGCATAGGCGAGGTGGTAGCAGAAAGCATAGTAAATTACTTTGCAGATACTCAAAATAAAGAGATGTTAAAAAGGTTATTGACCCATATATCAATATTTAAAAGTCAGACTATCAAGTCACAGCAATCAGACACTCTACTACAAGGCAAGAGCGTAGTTGTCACAGGTACTCTAGAAAGAATGAGCAGAGAAGGTGCTAAGCAACTTATACGAGACAACGGAGGAAAGGTAGCAAGCAGTGTCTCAAGCAAGACCAGTATGGTACTAGCTGGTGCCAATGCAGGCAGCAAACTAGATAAAGCAAGAGACTTAGGAGTAAAGGTGGTAAACGAGCAAGAATTTGTTAAGATGCTGGGTAATGAGTGATGATTCTACTATTAACAGCGAGCAGATACTGCATTTGGCGCAGTTGGCTCAGTTAGAGCTTACCACTGAAGAGGTTGAGAAATTTAGTGTGCAGCTTTCTAGCATATTACAATATATAGATAAGGTTAAGGAGGTGGAGCTTACTGACGATGTAAAGAGAGACTTTAAAAAAGTAAATACATTTAGAGAGGATGGTAACGCACACGAAGCTGGTGAGCACCGTGAGGCCATACTTGACGAAA
>JAMONA010000026.1 GCA_027066795.1 Candidatus Kaiserbacteria bacterium | reverse complement strand
ACAGCTAGAGCTAAACTTTAGCGAAAAGGGTGACACTGTAGAACACCTAACACATGCTGTATCAGAACACTTTTTCATTATTCTTTTAGTTATAAAGCTGAAGAAAGCTGTGTCAGCTATAGATGTGCCTAGTCACATTGAGACTACGCTTGTGGACACTCTATATAAAATTCTGATACCAATTGACCTAACACCTGGATATATAGAGTTATTGATGCAGGCATACTCTCTTGAGGATATGGTTATCTCCTTTTATACTAGGCAGCACCACATGCGTAATAGATATACATATGAGGCAACGCTAGTATAATCGTTAATTGACGCTCCTTAATTTAGACCTTTTTGAATTTATAAATTCAAAAAGGTCTTTTTTATAATATATCCTAATAATTATGATAAACTACAATAATATGAAAACTATCTTTACATTAAGTACTGCTGCATTTGCACTATTATGGGGCTTCCTATCTAGCGGCAATATAATTCTTATTGATACATACATTAATAGTCTTATACCTGCACTTCACTCTGACATACTAAGTCTCCTCTTTATATCTATAACCTCTATCTTTAATACCTCAATATTTTTACTCTGGTTCTTGCCAATACTGGCCTATCTGGCATACAAGAAGCGTTGGTATTACGCCCTGTTCCTCTTTTTTGGAGTTGCGGGCGGTCAGGCTATTAAAATAATTACTAAAGGCTTGACTGACAAGGCGCGGCCAGAGAACCCATTTAACCTCCCCATACATGAGTCTAGCTTCCCTAGCGGGCACGCTACGACATCCGTGTTCTTGTTTTTGGCATTTTTATACTTGCTTATGCCTGTGGTGCCTAGTCGCTATCGATTGACCTTCCAGGTCTTCTGCCTCTCTGGCATGGTACTAGTACCTCTGTCTCGGCTATATACACAAGTACACTACACCTCTGACGTACTAGCAGGTGTACTACTAGGAGCTGCGAGCTTTGCCTTCACTGTGTTGGTATTTAACTATATAAAGACTACAAAATACGCAAAATACATAGACAATGCATAATATTTCTGTATACTCATACGCAATAACTTATAAATCATACGGGCTTTAAAAAACTAAATATATTATTATGGCAAAAAGAAGTACAGGAGTAGAAAAAGGCAAACAAAGCCGCTCAAAAAAGACAAAAAAGCGCCTAGACATCAAGCATGCAATGCTTGCAGAGCGCAAGGCTAAAAAGGGAGGGAAGAAATAAACCCCAGCAACTCGAATAAAACAATGAAAAAACACCAACTTCTACAAGTTGGTGTTTTTATTAATTACAAATTAACAACTTATAATAACTGCCCTATCATCGCACCCATGATAGCAAATGATAGCACTGCGTAACCAGCATTAATCATAAAGAATTTAAGTGTCCTACGCTCGGCTATATTATTAACACCAATCATTGTGGCAACAAACCCCATTGCCACCAACACGCCAAGCAATGCTCCTGTAGATGCTGTAGCAATCTGCCCCAGTACCACCACTAATAATATTGCCTGTACAAGTGTTAATGCGTACATCTTAGCCATACCAACCCACTTAGCGCTACCTGCCTTATGGTCTGACATATCCATACCCATTTCTGACATCCAGTAAGCACCAAACACCTTAGGTGCATACCAGAGCCCACCGACTCCAAATGCTACGAGCGCTGCCAAGAGTGCTACAAGTAGTGTCTTAGGCTCACCCATGTATGCAAAAGTTCCAATAATATCCATAATGTTTATTTAAATAATAATATTTATAGTATATCTCTGTAAAGATGTCTGGGCAAGCCGTGAGAGTTACCATATAGGGTAAAATGGTGTAATATAGAAAAATGAAAATATTAGCAATAGAGACGAGTTGTGATGAGACAGGTATAAGCATCATAGATGCTATCGGCACTATAAATGCAGGTAACATACAATTTACAGTCCTTGCAGACACTCTGTCATCTCAGGCAGAGCTACACAGTGAGTACGGCGGCGTATACCCCACACTTGCTAAGCGCGAGCACACTAAAGCTTTGCCTCTGCTACTAGAGCA
>JAMONA010000025.1 GCA_027066795.1 Candidatus Kaiserbacteria bacterium | reverse complement strand
TTCTTATTTGGATTTTTGAATCTTATTATTTTGTCTCCGGAGCCATCTTTACTCTCCTCGCCTTCATAAGCATTACCCTGCTCAATGAGCTGTTGTATGGCCTTAGAGTACATTTCTCCCCTCTCTGACTGCCTATATGGACCATGGTCAAACGTTAGACCCAGCGCCTCAAGTGAGTCTAAGGCCACTTGCTCGTACTCTTTTTTACTGCGTTCTCGGTCAGTGTCTTCAAACCGCATATATATCTCACCACCGTTGTGCTTTGCAAATAAATAGTTAAATAACAGAGAGCGTATGTTTCCTATATGTAAATTACCTGTAGGAGATGGTGGATACCTTACTGCTATTTTAGACTCATTGTTATTCATGTTCTAAGGCTGTTTTTAGTATTATGTTGGCTATCTTGTGAGCCGCATCTGGCTTAGCAAAACCTTTCGCGGCTTGACTCATATTTTCCCTTAATGTCTGGTCTTGCATTATCCGGTCTACTTCGTTTATGAGTATTGATGGCTCAAGATTCTTTTGTTTTATTACCACAGCGGCTCCTGTGTTTGCATACGAGTATGCATTTTTTGTTTGATCATGAGATATATCCTCAGGTATTGGTATTATAATACTTGGCAAGCCCCAGTTTGCAGCTTCAAATATTGTACCTGAGCCAGCTCGAAGTATTAACATATCAGCAGCGCCTGCACTCATACGCATGGCAAGAGTGTTTAAGAACCCAAATGATTTATAACGTTCACTATACGGGTGGTCTTTTAGTATTACTTTTGCTATACCGTTTGTTTGATCTATGTTTGCTGAGCCAGCTTGGTGTATTACTTGGTATTTGGTGAGTAGTTCTGGTAATGAATCGAGTATTACATTGTTAATGGCCTGAGCCCCTAATGATCCACCTATTATGAATATAGTAGGCAAGCTTTTGTCTAAGCCAAGGTACTCGTGTGCACCCTCCTTGGCTGGTTTGGCTATACTAGCTCGTACAGGGTTACCAGTAAGAGCCACCCTGTCTCTGGGTGTATTAGGTAGATATTTTGATACCCCTGGATAAGATATTGCGACCCACCTAGCAAACCTAGCACCAAGCAATGTAGCCTTGCCTGGGCGAGCGTCACTTTCGTGTATTACTACAGGTATCCGCAATAGCCAGGCTGCAATAAGTGTGGGCACACTCACGAATCCTCCCTTGCTAAATACTACGTCTGGATACAATGTAAAAAGTAACCAGAGTGCTTTTATTGTACCAAACAAAACTTTGAACGGGTCTAGTATGTTTTGTATAGAAAAATATTTGCGCACCTTGCCAGAGGGAGCTTTTAAGAATGTTATATTGTGCTCCTCAAGGGCAGAGCGGTCATACTCCTCAGTACCTATATAGTATAATGATGGTTCTATTATTTTTTCCTCTTCGGCTATCTTGTATATCTCTGCGGCCACTGCCATAAGTGGGTAAAAATGTCCGCCTGTTCCACCTCCGGTTAATACAATTTTCATACAGGTAATTATACACTTATAGCCTCTTTTGTCCTATCTATTAGTATTTTTTTATCTAATACACTCAAGAACCAACCTGCCTTAGGTCCACTGTTTTTGCCTAGTAACATAAGATATATAGATTCAAAAAAGTCTCGCGGTTCTATCTCAGTCGCCACCTTTATGTCATGTAGTTTAGCGTGCATGTCTTCACCAGAAATATCCACAGAGTCTTCTAAGAAGGTTAGCAGTAATGACAAGGCCTCTTTTTGCTTTGCTGATAGATTCTTAGCCGCTTCTGGCAAGGTGTCTTGTAGTTTAAATATATATTTTTCTGGTGCGTACTGCTCGAGCCATTTTTTTGCAAATACCGTACGGTCTTCTAGTTCAGTAATTTCTAGAGAGTTCAATTCAGAGCCTTTTAGTTTAGAGAATTCCTCTACCATGTTTATGTGCGGCATTTGGGAGAGATACGCAACTATAGAGAAACGAGGAAGGTAGGTTTCTTCACTTGGCATATCATCGGTATGAGACAATTCAAAAAGTCTCACTGTGTCACTCTCTGCTTTACTCCAGTAATCATTTGCGATTTTATCATACTGGTCAAACAATGTAGGTATGGTATCTCCAGTTGGGTCAAAGTTGATTGTCTGTATGGGTTTCTTGCTAATAAGTAAAAGTCTAAATATTTTAGTCGGTAATAAGTCAGACACTTCTTTTGCCGATGAGCCTGTACCTTTAGATGATGACATCTTACTGCCGCCTATTAAGAAGAATTCATATGGTATGTCGTATGGAGGTTTTATATTAAAAACCTCTTTCGATAGTTTGTTAGCCACATCTCTAGAGCCTCCCTTGGTAGAGTGGTCTTTACCTGCGCCCTCTATTGAGACCTCCATTGCCTTAAATTTAGCAGGCCACTCCACTTTCCATGGTAGTGATGCGTTTCCACCGAAAGGGCTTACTTTACCAGTGTGCCCACAGCCAGTGGCCCATTCTACGGCATGCTCTTGGCATGTATAGGTTACCATTTCACCATCGAAATCTGTTACTTTAGTAGTACCTATCTTGTTGCAAGACTGGCATACAACATTTAGTGGAAGCCAATCGTCTGGTTTATCTGATCCAGATATCTCTTTATATATTTCTCGAATTTTCTTAGGGTTCTCTAATGCTAGACGTATTGAGTCGTCCATTTTGCCAGACTTATATACATCACTAAGTCTGTAAAAGTTGGCACCAAAGCCGGCTTTCTCTATAACTTCTATGAATTCGGCAGCATAATACTCTGCAAAGTTCTTGGCCTTGCCATCTGGTGACGGTACGTCTAAGAGCCTCTTGCCCATATGCTGAGCATACTTAGCTTGGTCAAGATAGGCTGGCAAGCCATCCATAGGGTCAAAATCATTAATTTCGTATAAAAATTTAGCTTCTATACCATTTTGATTGAGAACCGATGTTAGCAATCCGTGTATAGCAACGCCGCGCATAGAGCCTATGTGAACCCTGCCACTAGCAGTTTTCTCATCTCTAACAATAAGCTCTTTGCCAGAGTTTATTTTTGTAGAGAGGCGTCTCTCTACATCAGCTGCTATCTTATCTACCCATAACATATTAGATAATTATGCCATATATTTGACGATTAGCGAGTTTTGATAAGGTCAAATTCAGTAGTTATTAAGTTTAGTATACCCCATATTGAGACCATGACAAAAATTATGCCAACTCCCCATAGTAGGGTTTCTTTTAATTTAGACCTGGCTTCTACATTGCCATCCGAATTTCCAAATATACCAGCACCAGAGTGATAGAAGAAGAGTGCTATGGCAAGAGAAATAAGTATAGGAACTATCACATTTATAAGTCCTATTATTTTATCAACAAAAGTGTTGACTGTTTGATTTGCAGCTGCGTACACATGTATGGGCATTAGTACTAGGGTTGTTATAAGAGTCTTTTTCATAATTATTAGTTCATTATACTTTTAAGTGTTGAGTCTATTATGCTTGATAGTGCCCAAGCTCCTAAGAACACAGCTATTCCTAGTATGACCCATTTAATATTAAAGGCAGCATCTCTTATCTGGTCGGCTTTACCTCTGGCAAATAGGAACTTGAAGCCTGCGTATACAACTATGAGTCCTATAAATGGTATGCCTATATACATTACTACACTTAACACACCTTTAACGAAGCCAGGTATTGTAGAGAATCCGTCTCCCAGAGGGTTAATTAGTTTATTTGTCTCAACGGCTTCTAAGAAGATATTCATGTTTATAAGTTTATCACCATAGGTTGATTAATTCCACCCTAGTATACCTTTAACTATAGTGTTGTATAAGATGCTACCAATAGCATAAGAGCCTAACACAAGAGCAGTGCCTAGTACTACGTAAGTCATGTTACGTATTGCTGTTTGTATTTGTACTTTATTACCTCTGGCGGTTATAAACATAAATCCTGCATATATGAGTACTAAGCCGATAACTGGCATGCCTATAAGCATGACAGTACTAAAGATGGACTCTAGAAAGTCCTTTGCTCCAGGTGCTGTTATGTGGTTGCCTAATGTTACAGAGTCCATAGTGTAGTTTAGTTATTAGTAATTATTTCCAAGTAGCACTTGTAACTCTTGCTGCGCACGCTCTATCGCCTGACTCATGCGCTGTCTACCAGATACCACACTTTCTATCATCTTATTAATTATTGCAGATGTCTGACTTGGGTTGGGGTCTAGCCAGCTTCTGGCCACCAGTGCAGAGTTACGGAATGTGGTTTTCAGGGAGTCTGTTGGCTCGTCTGCAAGTAGGCTCTTGTGCGGGCTTGGTAGCCCTATATTATTTGAGAAAATATCAGATGCCACCTCGGTGGTGAGTGTATCTAACATATAGCTAGCCCCGTGCGGGTTACTGGATACGACAGGTATGGCCAATGCATATACTCGGGCAAAGGTGGTAAAGTTTTCTCCGTTTCCATTAGTTAGATAAGGTAGCCTAGCAACATCAAAATTAAGATTTGGGTTTTGGTCTAGTATTAAAGGTAGCTCGGAAGCGTAACCTATGTACATTGCTAACTCCCCTCTTGTGAATGCGTCTCTATCTAACGGTTGGGCCTTACTCCATGTGTAGGTACTCTTTACTGGGTTAGAGAACTCTGTAAAGAACCTAAGTGCGTCTTGTGCAGGTGTAGTCCCACTAGAGTTCTTGCTTGTAAGCGTGGCTACTTGCAAACCATCGTTATTAGTGCGTAGTATGCTGCCACCGGCTTGTGTGAGCATTGCTATGAATATATCTTTAGCATGTAATACGTTAGAGACTTCTCCGAGAGCTATGGCAGACAATTCTATATTACCAGCCTCGCTCTTCTTTGTTATTTTTTGGGACATTTTAAACAACTGGCTCCACTCACTAGGTGGTAGCGGGTATTGATTAATAGAGAGCAGTGTCCTGTTCCAATATAAAACAAGTGGATCTATCGCTACCGGCATACCTATTACTCCTTCTGGTAGTAGTAAAGATTCAGTTACCTCTGCAAATTTATCTTTAAAATCTCTTGTACTGTAGTTTTCGTCGTAAGGAGTTACAAACATTCTATCTCTATGACGCATTATTTGCTCGTTTGATAGTAGTACTAAGTCTGGGCCATAGCCTGATGCCAACGCTTCTACAAGAGAATTATCGAATGCCTCGGATTCTATATAAGTGTACTGTAATGTTTGTACACTGTCGTTTATTGGAGTGTACTGTGTTAAGAAGCTATTGAATTGTTCTTCTGGTATGGTTCCCCACATACTAACCTCTCCATAATTATTGTCAGTAGCTGACCCTTTGAACATTGCAAACATCACAACACCAAGCGCTGCAAACCCAAAAAATGTGAAAAATACAATCATCTTAAATGGGCTGCTTGTTACTTCTCCTGACATATATATTTATTATTTAGTAAGTTTAATACCGTAATGATGAGCTCCTGGCTCAAATGTGTTTACTAGTGTCAACCCAATAGACTCTGCAAGTTCTGAGGCCTCGTCTTTTGTTATGATAAGATTTTTATCGGGACCCATACCATTAAAGGACTCTGTCCAGTCTATGATGTATAACTCACCTCCTTTTTTTAGCACACGATATGCTTCTGTAATAGCTCCATTTTTATCATGAAGCTGAAAGAGAGTATTGGATATTAATACTGTATCCAATGAGTCATTTGGTAATTTTGTAGCTCCTGGTATCTCAAAATCACACCACAGAAATCTTACGTTTGTATTCCCTGATTCAATAACTAATTGCTTGAGTTTTAGTAACAAGTCTTTTTGTACATCTATGGCAGCTATGGTACCAGTATTGCCAACTAGCGGAGCTGCTGCAAGCACAAATGCACCAGAGCCAGAGCCAAAATCTGCAAATTTACTTCCCTCCTTTAAGCCAAGTAGGTGAATAATCTCTGCGGGGTTTACAAATTTACCGTGTGTATTAAGCATTACATATTATTATACCTGACTAAACTGTTGAGCCAAGTTAGTTAAAGTATAAGATATGTATAACTCAGGGTATAATAATATCTATATGAATCTTGATGATAACGTATCTGAACACTTTAGACTAGTGATTTCACAGAAGAAGGCCATTAAACATCTTGGCATAAGTACTATACAAGACCTACTAATGCACATACCAGTACGGTATGAAGACGTTGGCGGAGCTGTGAACATAGAGCAGTTGCATGATGGTATGGGAGAGGGAGAGTTAGTAACTATTTATGCCCAGATACAGGACATAGAGAAGAGATTAATGTGGAAGACAAAAAGGTATGCGGTGGAGGGGTATCTAAAGGATGATACCGGCAGCATGAAAGTGCGTTGGTTTAATCAGCCGTACATAGCAGATTCACTTAAATATGCAAAATACGTAAAGGTAACAGGTAAGGTAACAGGCTCTGGAGTGAGTGCCTACTTCGCCAACCCTACTATTGAGGTAATGCCTGGTATACCTGACTCTACTGATACACAAGGTGTATCAAATGGACTGTATCCTATTTATAAATCTAGTCACGGTATAACCAGTCGTTGGTTTTATTACGCACTACGTAGAGTGTTAGAGCAGGCTGACCTTAGGTACCTAGATGATCCATTGCCAGACTTTATAATTACTAAATATAATCTACCCCAATTAAGTACCGCATTGATTTGGGCGCATATGCCAGAATCATACGAGGACTCACAGAGCGCTCGTAAAAGGTTTGCATTTGAGGAGGTTTTTTACCTACAACTTGCAGCTGCAATAGCTAGAGCAGAGCGTTCAGCAACAGACAACTATAAGATATTACACAGAGATGATGACTTAAATGGCTCGCTAGAGAGCTTTATAGAGTCTTACCCATTTACCCTTACGCAGTCACAAGAGAGGGCTGTTAACTCAATCGTTAAGGATATGTCTGCCGGTAGGCCAATGGCACGTTTGCTTGAAGGTGATGTGGGCTCAGGTAAAACAGCTGTAGCAAGTGCTGTAAGCTTCATGGTTTCTTATAATAAGTTACAGGTTGCATATATGGCGCCTACAGAGGTTTTAGCTAAGCAACTTTTTGAAAGTTTTATAACTTATTTTAGAGATACTAATATTCAAGTTGGACTACTTACAGGTAGCGGCTGTAAAAAATACCCTTCTAAAACAGACCCAACAAAACCCACAAAAATATCAAAAGCTCAGTTACTTACATGGATGCTTGATGGTACGGTCAGTATAGTCATAGGCACCCATGCTCTTATACAAAAAAGTGTGATGTTTAGAGATCTTGCATTAGTAATAATAGATGAGCAGCACAGGTTCGGTACAAAACAAAGGGCTACATTATTGGAAAATAATTTAGGTAACAAAACCCCTCACCTACTCTCTATGACGGCTACACCAATACCACGTACATTAGCACTAACCATATATGGAGACCTAGATTTAACAATCATTGACGAGATGCCACTAGGCCGTAAGAAAGTAATAACTAAAATAGTTGGTACAAACAAAATTAACGAAGTGTATGCACATATGCGTACGGAGATATCTTCTGGTAGACAGGTGTATGTGATATGTCCACGGATAGCCCCAAGTGACCTCAGTAGTAAAGACGGACAAGCTCCAAGTGCTCAAAAGCTTATGATGGCGCGCCTCAAGTCTGTCGAGGATGAGGCTGCAAATCTGAAGTTAGTTTTCCCAGAATTTAACATATCTACACTTCATGGTAAGTTGACTCCAGCAGAGAAAGACTCGGTGATGCAAGAATTCTCAGAAAATAGATCACAAATACTAGTCGCAACCTCAGTGGTAGAGGTTGGTGTAAATGTGCCAAATGCAACAATGATACTTATAGAGGGTTCTGAGCGATTTGGGTTGTCACAGTTGCATCAGTTGCGAGGGCGAGTTATACGTAGTAACCACCAATCGTACTGCTACCTAGCCACTACTAACAAGGTGGTTGCTGAGCCCACAAGAGAAAGATTAAAAGCTATAGTTAATGCAAAAAATGGTTTTGAACTTGCAGAAATGGACCTAACTCTCCGTGGAGCTGGTGAGCTGCGTGGAGATTCGCAATGGGGCGCATCAGATATGGCGATGGAAGCAATAAAAAATCTTAAAATGGTAGAAGCAGCTCGTGCAGAGGCACAAGCGATAATAAAGACAGACCACAACTTAGTAAACTACACCACATTAAGAGATAAACTCGATAAGCAAGGTAAAGTGCATCTAGAGTAACTCGCCAAAAGGTTTATTTTTTAAAAATAGATTGTATGGCGGCTGCCATATTTTCCCCTATATTGGAATCGGTCAAGGTTAAAGTAAATTTGCGTAATGTATTTCTTATAGCACTGGTGTCCACCACGACTTCTTTAAGGCTGGTGCGTGAAGATCCTACTGTGCTCTTGTCTAGTGTAAGACTCACGTAATATCTACCAAGGTTTGAGTAAATATGTGAGTATTCTTTTTCTGTTGTGCTTATAGATGCTGTTGTACCACACACTGCTGGGTCTACAGCGTATGATGTATCAGTACCGTCTCCCCAGTCGATGGTGTAGACTACATCTGCGTCTTTTATTATACAAGAGGTTTCGGCTGCAAACTTGGCCGTAACAGTAAGTGGTTTAAAGCCAAACCTAGGTGACACATCTAGTACAAGGTCGTCTATATCGACTGAGTCTACTTGCTTAGTTGAGTTTCCATTTACTGAGGTGATAAGTTCTACAGAGTAGGCACCTGGTTGTAGATAGTCATGAGTAAATATTCTGGTACTTAATTGCTGAGTACTAGAAGATGTGCTGAGGCATTTATTTGTACGAACTTCGTATCTAGTTGTCTCTGTTCTATCTCCCCAGTCTATTGTGTATACACGCAGAGTATCCTCAGTGTGACTACATGTATTGTCTATATCTATTGTGGCTTGTACGGTAACAGGTGCAGTTACGTTTGCCTGTGGTGTCAGCTCCAATCTTGATTCGGAGACATATATCTTCTTCTCTGATATATATTGTACGGCACCTACTGGTCTCAGTTGTAAATTGTAATCTCCAGTACTTGTATATATATGTGAGATGGTACGCTCTGTAGTACGAGTTTCTCCGGCAGGTATGTGTATACGGTAAGACTGACTGCCGTCTCCGAAGTCCACCTCAAAATTACCTACACCACTATTTATAGGGGCAAGCTTGACACTTATAGTGGCAGTAAACGGTGCTTTACCACGTATTACAGGAACAATAAGAGGGTCATTACCGTTGTTGCCTAGTTGCCCTATGCTGAAGTCAGAATCAGACTCATCATTAGTTAGGAATTCTGGAGTAACACTGTCAGGTTCACAAAAGTCTATACAGGCATCAGCTGGTGTATATAGTACAGCTCGCACTTTGTAGTTAGTACCTATTGGCAGGTTCACATTACATCCATTACCATCACATACCCTGTCTCCTACTATCCAGTTAAATTCTTGTGACCGGTGAGATCTCTTGGCAAATCTGTATGTACCAGTTGGACCGACTATATAGAATACTATTGCAGAGTCTGTTGGTTGGTTTGCTACCTGCCATCGTATTTTTGTGGTGTCACCAAGTTTTAATGTGTCACCACCATTTGGTGTTATGACTTTAACAAATGGGTCCCCTGGTAGTATTGTTATATTAGAGGTGGTGGCTTTTGGTAATTGTGCTACGTTACCCTTACCTGCATATAGTGTGGTTGTATAGTTACCAGCTGCAGTGTATGTATGTGTAAGTGTTTGCGTAGAGACACCAACACCACAATCTGTAGTCCGTGTAGCCATGTGAGTGGTAGGGTCTGAACCGTCACCCCAATCAACTCTGTAAGACATGCAGGCTGCTTGTAACATCACTATCTTGGCTGTCGATACAAATGGCGCACGTGCTGACTTTGTAATAAAAGTAAAGTCTATAATATTGTCAGCACCAGCTACGGTAGAGATTGTGCCCGTACACGATGCAGCAATTGCTCGTCGAGTTTGGGGTCCTACAAGGCCAAATCCTGTGGTGTATGCAGAACCATAGCTAACTACGCCGTGTTTGGCTTGCCAGCGTTGTACAGCGAGCTCAGTTAGGTTGCCAAAATATCCACTAGTAATGTTTTCTGGGTAGACACCTGGGTCTTGC
>JAMONA010000024.1 GCA_027066795.1 Candidatus Kaiserbacteria bacterium | reverse complement strand
TAATGGCTATTACTACTAGTAGCTCTATGAGTGTAAATCCTCGTTGCGAACTGTTCCTTTTTTGTAAAAGTTTAAACATATTGTTTCGTCGTATTAAGCTAATTGTTTTATTATATAGTCCTCGGGAGCATTTACCAAATGGTCTTCAATAGAATCTTTAGATAGTAGGCCCTTTTGTGCGCCTATATACTGTACAACACTCATTGAGTTTATTGGGCCGCGCACAAGGGCCTCTGGCAAGCTCATACCGTTTGCTAGCATGGCTACAACTGTTGAGCTAAATGAATCACCAGCACCAGTACGGTCTACTGGCGGCGCAGGGTCAGGGTACATAGGCATTTGCCAACTACCAGTGTCATCTTGTGCGTAGGCACCATTCGGTCCGTCTGTTATTATTGCTACTTTTGGCCCCAGTTTACGGAAGTCTGTTAGTAAAGTGAGCATATCGTCCTCATTGGTCTTTAGTATCTTCTTAGCTTCTTGCTTGTTACAGAAAAAGACCTCTGTAACGGCGTACATATCCTTAATCCTCTCATAGCCAAGTTTTATCTGGAATGTGCCTGGCTGGAAGGCAAGCTTAGTATTAGGATTGTCTTTAATAAATTGGGCTATCTCGTGGTGGTACTGCATAGAGTCTTCGCCTACAGATGAGAAGTATAACCACTTAGGGGCAGTAGTAAACTTCGGAAGTTTGTAATCATACTTATAATGCTTTATAAGTATTGTACGTTCTGCGCCGTGACGTAGTACATAATGATAGTTTGTTTTTTGGCCTTTTTGTATTGTTACGAACTCTGTAGATACACCTTCTGTGTTTAATTGCTCCAAACAATCAACGCCATTGTCGTCGTCACCCATATGTGTTACTAGACCGGTGTTAAGTCCAAGTCGAGTGGCACTAGTAGCTGCGTTAGGGCTGTTGCCAACAGCCTTTACTACAGTTACATTTTCGTACTCTATCTTGTCGCCGAAGTTTACACAAAGTTGCTCGTTGCCAATGCTGTCTTTAGAGACGAATGCCCCTGCATCTAATTGTATAAATGCGTCTGTAGTAATATCTCCTATAGCTACAAAGTCCAGTTGGTTCTCATTAGTATTCATATGGTACAATTATAACATGAGAAGTTTAAAAGAAGTACTTAGCATAGCTAAGACAAGTAAAGTAGCAATAGGGCACTTTAATATTTCAGACTCCACTCAGTTTAATGCAATAGTAAGCGCAGCTAATGAGGTAGACGTTCCGGTCCTAATAGGGGTCTCCGAAGGTGAAAAAAAGTTTATAGGCATACAGAATGCAGCTGCTTTAGTGCGAACTGCAGTAGACAGTGGGCAAGAGGTGTACTTAAACTTAGACCATGGGCATAGTGTGACAGATTGTAAAGACGCTATAGACGCTGGCTTCGACTCGGTTATGTTTGACGGCAGCAAGCTATCATTTAAGGAAAATATAAATAAGACTAAGGAGGTAGTAGAGTATGCAAGAGCAAGTGGCAGAGAAGTGTTGGTGGAAGGCGAGCTTGGCTACATAGGTAGCTCTAGTAAGATGTTAGATGCTGTGCCAGAAGAGGTAGAGAGTGCTATGACCACAGTAGAACAGGCTAGGGAGTTTGTAGAGACAACGGGTGTAGACATATTGGCACCAAGCGTAGGCAACATACACGGCATGCTTAAAAGCTCTGGTAACCCAAAGTTAGATATAGAACGCATTACACAGATTCGTGATGCACTACCAGATGATATATTTATGGTTCTTCACGGAGGTTCTGGTATAAGCGATAGTAATTTCACCGAGTCTATAGAGGCAGGTATAAATATAGTACATATAAATACAGAGATAAGGCGTGCATATAGAGAAGGTATAGAGAGTGCGTTAAAAAATGATGCAGAGCAGATTGCTCCATATAAGTATATAAATAAAGGTAGAGACGCTGTAAGAGCAGTAGTATCTGCAAGGTTGAAATTATTTATTAAAAAGTAACTATGAAGGTATACATAACAAGAAGGATTCCGAGTATTGGTATAAGTGTTTTAGAGCAGGCTGGGCATGAGGTTATTGTAAGTGATAAAGATGGAGTTCTTACTAGGGAGGAGTTATTAGCTGCACTCAGTGAACATAATCCAGATGCTGTTATCCCGTTGTTAACAGACAAGATAGATGCTGAGGTGTTTGACGCTGCGCCAAATGCTAAAGTATTTGCTACATACTCGGTTGGTTTTGGGCATATAGACCTTGATGCTGCTATAGAGAGGGGTGTGACAGTAACCAATACGCCAGGAGTACTTACTGATACTGTTGCTGAGTATGCTTCGAGTATGATATGTGCACTTACTAAACGTATACCTGAGGGTGACAAATTTACAAGAGAAGGTTTATATAAA
>JAMONA010000023.1 GCA_027066795.1 Candidatus Kaiserbacteria bacterium | reverse complement strand
TACCGAGCCAATTCTATTATATTAGAATCAACTGGATAGGTGCTTTACGGCAGGGTGACTTATCACCACCCTGCCAAGCCTTCTTAGAAAACTTATATTCAATAATATAGGTTATCTATTTTCGTAAAGATTTGGCCATAAAAATGAAGCGTTGCTAGCTGCTCGACCATGCGCAGATGCATGTCACCAATTGAGACAACCTGTTCTCCTTTTTCAAGGATGCATTGGTAATCATTCTTCTTCCCGCAGACCAGGAGTTCTGACACCAGGCGGTCACGAATAACAGAGTACTCCTCTACTAAGGTCATCCCTTCAACGACAAGGATGTTAAATTTACCAGCCACTTTTTTTATTTTCACCACCATGTCTGGTGAGACTTTTTTGTTGCCCTTTTTTTCTTCGACCTTCATTTCTGGAATTAGTTTCCCAAAGTCGCCAATCGCGACTTTTACCAAACCTTGAAATTCATCCGTTTTCTGTACAATATTTTGTACAGAATTAACATTACCAGCTGATACCGGCGCGATTGCGCTGGCCATCAAAAGAGAAAAAAGTACCGCAAATACAACCCAAAAACGTTTCATTTTGATATTCTCCATATTTATTTAAACCATCTCTTGTGTAGTGAGGGACACAAGACAGGTTATTTTCAAAAAAACAATCCCCCCACTTGCTGAATACTTTACCACACGATTCTCTATTTGTCAATAGTTATGAACAAATCGTCACTCCTCTTGTTGTCTCATTTATATATTTAAAGTCTATACTTATAGCACTCTGCGGCAGCGCGCTCTTAATGTTCTCTGCCCACTCTATTACCACTAAATTTGTGCTGTCTGCCATGGTCGCAGTCAAGCCAAGTACCTCGGCCTCTGCCCCACTCTCTAGTCTATAGGCGTCTATATGCACTATTTTTTTGAAATTGCTGTTATCTTTTTGTATGTCATATGACTTTTGTATTACAAATGTTGGGCTGGTTACTGACTCTTGTACGCCCAGTTCTTTAGCTAAGGCTTTTGTAAAGGTTGTTTTGCCAGCACCTAGGTCACCATTAAGTGCCAAGACTGCAGCAGTAGGTGCTGCAAGCAAGTGAGCTCGGTTTAGTACCTCAAGTACTAACTCTTGCATGCTCTGCTCATTATTCACTATATACTCTCTGCGCTCCATGGTTGCATGTTATCATTATAATAATGTCTGTACAATTTAATGATACTAAACAAACAGCCCGCCTAGAGGAGCTACACATCAAAGAGGAGGAGAGCCTCGCTCAGATACTCTCTAAAAAATATGGAGTGGGCTATGTAGACCTAACTCGCCAAGGTATAAGCACAGACGCCTTAAAATTAATACCTGAAGCAGACGCAAGAGAGTCTGAATTAGCAGCCTTTAAAATGGTGGTAAAGACTGTATATATAGCTGCTCGCTCCCCTAAGCGAGCCGACACTATAGAGAAGATAGAGAGAGTTAAGAGCCTTGGTTATGATGTGAAGCTTTTTATGGTCTCTGTGCGCAGTCTTGAGCATGCGTGGGGGCATTATAAGGACCTCTCGTATGCCGCAGCAGCTGAGGGAGGTGTACTTAACCTGTCGTCTGAGACTATAACCTCTATGCAGACCGACCTAAAAAACATAGAGGACATAAAGGTAAACATAGGCGAGGCACTAGCAAGCTCTAAATCACACCGAGTATCGCGTATACTTGAAGTACTACTAGGTGGCAGCTTGGCACTTGGCGCCTCTGATGTGCACATAGAGCCCGAGGACTCCTATATACATGTGCGCTACAGGCTTGATGGTGTACTTACTAACGTCATGGATTTTGATAGTGATGTATACAAGCTTTTGCGCTCTCGTATAAAACTCTTAGCAGGCATGAAGATAAATGTGTCTAACACCGCACAAGATGGCCGCTTCAGTATTAAAGTTGGCGAGAGTGAGATAGAGATACGAGCCTCGGTGATACCTGGGGCATATGGCGAGAGCATCGTGCTACGTATCTTAGATCCAGCAGCCTTAGGGTTAGATATTGACGCCGTAGGTATGGATGAGCACCTTAAAAAGCTCTTCCTCTACGAAATAAGCAAACCAAATGGCATGATACTAAACACTGGACCCACAGGCTCAGGTAAGACTACTACACTGTATGCCTTCTTAAATAAAGTAAACAGTCCTGACATTAAGATTATAACCCTTGAGAACCCTATAGAGTACCACCTACCTGGAATAGTACAGACTCAAATAACTAAAAATTATAGCTTTGCTGATGGACTGCGCGCCATACTGCGCCAAGACCCAGATGTAATAATGGTTGGTGAGATTAGAGACCCTGATGTAGCCTCCACAGCGGTTAATGCTGCACTTACCGGCCACCTTGTATTCTCTACTTTACACACCAACAACGCTGCCGGAACATTCCCCCGCATTATAGACTTAGACGTTGCGCCAGAGAGTATAGGTGCAGCACTCTCAGTGTCTATGGCTCAGAGACTTGCTCGTAGATTATGCAAGCATTGTCGAGTGTCTAAGCCTATGGACAAGCAAGAGCAAGAGACAGTTGGAAGGATTTTAAAAAACATACCACGACCTGAAGACTTACCAACTAACAGAGATACTCTATGGCACCCAGCTGATGGAGGATGTGACAAATGTGGCAAGAGTGGCTACAAGGGCCGAGTTGCAATACTCGAAGCTGTACTAGTAGACCCAGCTGTAGAGGAGGCTGTGCGTAATAACCCTAGTGAAGCTGATATATGGCGTGCAGCCAAGCCACAAGGTATACGCCGCATGGCAGAGGACGGCATAGTAAAGGCCCTTGAGGGTATCACAAGTTTAGAAGAATTAACTAGAGTAGTTGACCTTACTGAGGATTTGTTTAGAGAGTAAGCCATTTAGTCTATTGCCAGTTAGCAAGGTTTGTTTTCTAACTATTATTTAATTTGCCTACTGCTCTCCTCTCTGGTAGTGTCAGTTGTAAGAATTGCTGTGGTATAATAAAAGCACACAATTCTCTAAATGATACTTTCGTGAATCTCGGGGAGAGAAACAATAATGAAAGCTGAATATAATCTGAGGATAGTCGCAGTAGTTTGGTCGAAACCTTATACCGCTTCTTCCTTGACCAGATTCATATTGTGGGTCATTTAGAGAATTGTATGCTCTAACGGGCACGATAATAGCACACAAGTTGCAACATGTCAACACCTAATAACCAAAACATCAACACTGACAAGGGCCATACAGATTCGCCTAAGTCAGGCTCTCTGGACTCCGACCTTAGACCAAGTGCCTGGGTTGACTATATAGGCCAAAAGAGGGTTAAGAATAACTTACATATACTACTCACAGCCGCCAAGGCTCGCAAGCTACCACCTGAGCACATACTCTTCTACGGCCCTCCAGGACTTGGCAAGACAACACTCGCCCACCTTATAGCCCGTGAACTAGGGGCACAGATGAAGCTTACTAGTGGCCCAGCTATAGAAAAGGTCGGTGACTTAGCCTCAATAATAACCAACCTTAATAAGGGTGACATACTATTTATAGATGAGATACATAGGCTTAATAAAGCCATAGAGGAGGTGCTATACCCTGCTATGGAGAGTGGTACCTTGGATATTATTATAGGCAAGGGCCCATCAGCCCGCACTTTACAGCTAGAGCTACCGCCCTTTACTCTTGTGGCAGCCACCACTCAAGTGGCTGGACTCTCAGCACCATTACGTAGTCGCTTCTCTGGCGGCTCTTTCCGTCTTGAGTATTATAATAAAGAAGAAATAGAGGAGATATTAAAGCGCAGCGCTAAGATACTAGGGGTAAAGCTAGAGGACTCAGCAATAAATGAGATAGCCAAGCGTAGTCGCTTCACCCCGCGCATTGCCAACTATCTACTTAAGCGTTGTCGTGATTTTGTAGAGGTAAACGGTGGCACACTAGACTCTGACACCGCACATAAAGCCCTAGAGCTCTTAGAGGTTGATGAGCTCGGACTCAACCACTCTGATAGAGAGCTGCTAGATGTCATAATAAACAAGTTTAATAATGGTCCAGTAGGACTCTCTACATTGGCTGCAGCCACAGGAGAAGATGCAAACACTATAGAAGAGGTGCACGAGCCATACTTAATACAGCTAGGACTCCTAGAGCGCACACCACGCGGAAGAGTAGCCACCACAGCAGCTATAAAGCATTTGAATAAATAAGTATGATAGAAAGCCTTATACCTAAAAATAAACGCTTTGAGGGTATAGATAACTTAGATGCTGTAATGGTGCCGGCGAGCGAGAAGCAGAAACACCTAACTAAAGAATGGATACTACCAAACCGAGAGGCCATAATTAACGACATACAAATATTGCGCAAAGAAGCGGATATGGCTATAAAAGGCAGTAAGAAAGACGCACACAGAAACTACACTGACTCCTACCCTGTTGGACGCTGTTTAGAAATAAATAGATACGTGTATAAAAAGCTACTAGTAAAGATAAACAATCCGACAATGCCTGGTATTAAGGCTATACGAAAATTTATAAAAGAGGGAGGCATTATAAAACCTATATGGGTAATACAAAATAAAAAGTTTTTTCAAAACGCCATACAGATCGGTGAATCCATACTAGATGTTGCGGAAGATACTTACGACCCTGCTAAGTCTCCGGTGTCTATTTATGATAACTCGCATGAAGGTGGCTACGAAGTAATCAGATCAATAGAGCAGTTTGCAGATGTTGCGGAGGAGTACTGGGGTGCTCGTGCATACCCAAACATATACATGCCGGCTCTTGCACCAATGTTTCCAGTTATATTACGCAAGCCTGTACATAATGCCACACACCCAAAGCAACAACTTGACCAAGATGGATTATTCCTAGAAGGCGGACAAGAGGCATTATTTAACCTAAACTTAATGTCCATTGATGAAAATGAAGATTTGTTTAAACTTACTAATGATTTTTTATTTCGTGGTAAATATTCTAAAAGGAGACTCCCTAAAGAAGCTTACGCTAACTTATTAGAAATGCCTTGGGTTAAGACGGTGGCTAAGAATACTGACCAAGAATTCTTCGTCTCAGACGATGCTGAGAGAGCAGCTGAGTACTTAAAAGCACACTTTTATAACCATATAGAATCTACAAAAGATCTATACGAACACCTACAAGCAATTTTATATATACATAATGAAATAATAAAAGGTTGGCCTATGGCTGTGTTTCCATCTAAATTCAAGGACAATGAACAAGAGTGATAGCCACCTATGCCTTAGCAAATAAAAAAGGGCGCAGACATTATTTTGCCAACGCTCCTTGTTTTGTTACTCAGCTGCCCACTCCCTAAGACCAGGCTTATGTACTGGGCAGTGTATATGATCTGGCTCTGTAGCAAGACTTTTACACCCTGGATGTCCACAAGTGTGCCACTCTGGCATATTATCAACCACAACAACTAGGTGGCTTATGGGCACGTCAGTCTTTGTCCAGTTGTTCACACTTCTTACTCCTATTACTTTTGTGCACATTATCCAACCTCCTTATTGGTTTTTTGAAAAGTACTCTAACTTAAACACTACATTATAATTACTGGCCATGCAACTTATTTTTTGTTAAAATTATTAACATAAATAATTACTAACTATACTAAATAAATATTATGTCAGGACACAATAAATGGAGTAAAATAAAACATAAAAAAGGTGCAGCTGATGCTGCTAGGAGTAAGGTATTTGGCAAGCTTGCGCAACTCATAGCACTGGAGTCAAAAAAGAGTGATGGTAACGTAGACTCCCCTGGCCTACGCTCTGTGATAGACCGCGCTAAGGCAGCAAGCATGCCTAAAAATAATATAGAAAGAGCGGTAGCCAAGGGCGCTGGTGCTGATGGTGCAAACTTCGAGGAGGTGTTGTACGAAGCATATGGCCCCGGTGGCGTAGCCCTAATAATAGAGGCAGTGACAGATAACAAAAACCGGACAACTCCAGAGATAAGACATATATTGAGTAAGCAAGGCTTAGAGCTAGCGGCGGCTGGCTCTGCTACATGGGCATTCACTAAAAGTAACGATGGCTACGAGCCAAATACACACACGGAGATTAACGAAGCTGATGGAGAAAAGTTGGGCAAGCTATTAGAAATATTAGATGAACAAGACGATGTACAAGAGGTGTATACAAATGCACAGTAGTGCTCTACCCAGTACCTTAATTGATTCCTATTAGCTTATTCTGTTCACGCGACCACAATCTTAACCTAAAAGAGGATAGTATCTCCATAAGTGTTAGAGGTCTCTTCTTCCCCACCGCTTCGACCTCTTGGTAGCACTGCTTTAACCTATACGCAGGAACGCCACTGTCTACATGGTGTATGTGGTGGTAGCCTATATTGTAAGTAAACCACTCTAATGGCTGCGGTAGTACGAGTAACGAGCTGCCCTCTATACTTGCTTGCACATGTGACCACTCTTGTGTGGTAAACCAGCGAGCATCAGGAAACTGATGTTGTACATAAAACAACCCTACGCCTATAATGCCGGCTATATATGCTGGTATTATCATAGAGAAGAAGACTGCCCAGAATCCGAGATAGTATACAAGTATAAGGTACATAACTAGTAGTACGATATTAGTCAGCACAACACTCATTATTATCTTCCTGTCATATATAGCTGGCACCCTGTTACGTAGAAAGAAGTATAGAAACGGAGCAATAACAAGCAAAAACAATGGATTACGATATATTCTGTACAAGGTTTGCTGCACCTTGCCTTTAGACTCATACTTCTCTAACGTCCATAGTGATACATCACCGAGACCTATCTTCTCTATGTCTACCACATGATCATGGTGTGAGTCATGCTCAGCCTTCCAGCTTCTGTATGGTACGGTAGTGATAAGTATGCACAGCCTGCCCACCAACCTATTAAGAAATAGACTCTTAAACATAGACTCATGTGAGCAATCGTGTTGTATTGTAAACATTCTAATAAAAAATAGAGATGTCACCATTGTTACCAACCCATATAATAAATAGTTAGCACCCGCCCAGAGTATATACCCAGCATAGATAAAGATAAGTGTGCCGTATAGTGTTATTGCAAATTCAAATAAAGACCTTACTGTATTAGGTGTCTGGTATGCAGTAAGGTCATTTTTAATATCTGTCATAGTGCCTGCTCAATATTTAGTAGTATACACCATGCTACAATATAACTCTATGAAAATACTTGGTATAGACCCAGGGTACGAGCGACTTGGTGTCGCCATTGTGGAAAAGGAGCCTAGTAGTAAAGAGCAACTTATACACTCTGGTTGTGTACAGACTAGTGCGCAACTCCCCTTCCCTGAGCGCTTAGAGTTAATAGGCAACGCGGTAGAGCTCCTAATTAAAACTTATAAGCCAAATGCACTAGCTATAGAGAAGCTCTATTTTGTAAATAATCAGAAAACGGCAATGAGTGTAGCTCAAGTAATAGGCGCTATAATATATATTGCAAAGTCTAATGGTTTAGAGATTTTTGAATATACTCCCCTACAGATAAAATCGGCCTGTGCTGGCAACGGTAGAGCTGATAAAAAGCAGATGATGGCGATGATCCCTCTCCTAGTAAAAATAGAAAAGAATATAAAGCACGATGATGAGTACGACGCTATAGCAGCAGCACTAACTCACTTAGCACATAGACATCTTTAAACCCAGGTAAAATTTGTCGCTATAGTACGGAACTCTGTAAAATAAGTTAATAACCTGTGGATATTATGGGTAAATAATGGTATAACGCTATGTATATATGTTTAAAATCGGTGGAAAAAAGGTGGGTAAGTCCTTAACTATAGTTAAAGTTATAAAAATACTCGCTACAGTGGGCGTTATTGTAACTATAGCCATATTCTTATATATATTTTGGTGGGCCTCTACTCTTAAGGTTCCATCTGTAGAGGGTTTTGATACCCGACAAGTTGAACAATCTACAAAAATATACGACCGCACTGGTGAAGTGCTACTATTTAATATATATGGGGATATACGCCGAACAGTGGTTCCTTTAGAAGATATATCTAGGCACTTACGTAATGCAACTATAGCAATAGAGGATGCGGAGTTTTACGAACATAATGGTGTTAAGCCAACAGCCTTTATACGTGCTGCTATAGCAAATATACAGACATTATCATTTGGCCAAGGAGGCTCAACTCTTACACAACAGGTTGTAAAAAATGTATACTTAACCAGGGAAAAAACACTGACCCGCAAAGCTAAAGAGTGGATACTTGCTATAGCTTTAGAGAAAAAGTTAACTAAAGATGAGATAC
Source organism: Candidatus Kaiserbacteria bacterium (assembly GCA_027066795.1). Lineage (GTDB taxonomy): Bacteria > Patescibacteriota > Minisyncoccia > Phycocordibacterales > UBA2100 > S139-169. The sequence continues at coordinate 31,334 of JAMONA010000023.1, read as the reverse complement.
TAAGTGTCTATTTAAACGAAATGCCATACGGGGGTACTATATACGGTGTACAAGAGGCATCTAAATACTTTTTTGGTAAAGATGCTAACAAACTAACCTTATCCGAATCTGCATACTTGGCATCACTACCCCAAAGACCTACTTACTACTCTCCACACGGTAATAATAAAGACGCTTTAGACAAGAGGAAAGACTTAGTGCTCTCTAAAATGTTAGAAAATGGTTTTATAAATAATACTGAATATAAAGAAGCATTAAATGAAAATGTTGTATTTAATAAGTTTAAAAATCACAATATACTTGCACCACACTTCGTGTTCTATATTAGAGACTATCTAGAGAAGACATATGGTGAGGACGCTCTTTACAGGGGTGGGCTGCGTGTAACTACCACAATAGATAATCGTATACAAGAAGCAGGAGAAAGAATTATTAATAAGTTTGCAACTGAAAACGAGATTAAGTTTAATGCAGAAAACGCAGCTCTTGTGGCTATAGACCCACAGAATGGTCAGATTCTTGCGATGGTTGGTTCTAGAGATTATTTTGACGAGACTATAGATGGTAAGTTTAACGTCGCAACAGCATATAGGCAGCCAGGTTCTACATTTAAACCGATTGTATATAGTACTGCATTTGAAAAAGGGTATACTCCTAGTACAGTAGTATTTGACCTACGGACACAGTTCTCAACTAACTGTAGTGCTAATGACTACACTATGAGCAGTACTTGCTACTCTCCAGTGAACTATGATGGTAAGTTTAACGGACCAATGACACTGCGTAATGCGCTAGCACAGTCAGTAAACATACCAGCTGTGAAGGTGTTGCACCTTGTAGGCATCAAAGATGCCTTAGCAAAAGCAAAAGCACTTGGTATAAATGGACTAAATGAGGGCGCTGGGCACTATGGTCTATCTTTGGTACTTGGTGGTGGTGAAGTTTCACCATTAGAGTTAACTGGTGCGTATGGTGTGTTTGCTAATGATGGTATACGTAATCCTACAACTGGTATATTAAAAGTTGAAGACTCATCAGGTACTATACTTGAAGAGTTCGAGGCTGCACCTGAGAGAGTACTCTCTGCACAGGCAGCCAGAAGTTTATCAAGTGTACTATCTGATAATGTTGCACGTACTCCTGCTTACGGCAGGCGTTCATTCTTGTATTTTAACAATTGGGATATAGCCGCAAAGACAGGTACAACTAATGACTTTAGAGATGTTTGGGTAGTTGGTTATACTCCAACTCTTGCTGTTGGTACTTGGGCTGGCAATAACGACAACTCCCCTATTGTAAAAAAGGTAGCAGGGTTTGTTATTGCCCCTATGTGGCGCGCATTTATGGATGAAGTATTGCCTTATGTACAAAATAGAAAATTCGTAGCCCCCGAACCATTACCTGAGGACATTGGACCAATGTTAACTGGTGACTGGCAAGCAGCTTTTGCTCAAGCTGGTGGTGCACACTCAATACTACACTTTGTAAATAAATCTAACCCTCGTGGTATTGCTCCTATAATACCAGGTTATGATTCTCAATACTCTAATTGGGAATACCCAGTACAAACATGGGCCGCTGGTATAAATATGAATCCACAAACTGGAACATCCCAAAATAACACAGAAATTATAAATCAACCTCAAATAATCAACCAAAATACAGACACTGTATACATCACTAATCCAACAGAGGGTTCATCTGTAGCCTCTGGTAAGCCCTTAACTGTATTACTTAATACAACAATACAATTATCTAAAGTGGAATATTTTTTAAATGGTGTATATATTGGGTCTTCTACAAAATCACCGTTCTCTATAACAATAGTACCCCAAAAACGTTCTAATGTAAGTACTATAAAAGCTATATCACACCGTTCTGATTCTGGTGGCACACTTACAAACTCGGTAAATTTTAATACAGAATAATTAATTATTTATTCTACTTAATATCTTTTATTTGGTCTTTACCAAGTATATTATTTAACCTTGATATAATAATTTTTTTATTTTCAAATATAGCTGCTTTTATAGTAGAGCCTGGTGATATATATACAATACTTTCATTATTTATTTTGATACAATTATCTTTAATAGTTATACCTATAACATCTGTAACAGCTCTAATTATAGCAGTCCTCACAGACCTCTCTGGGGCTTTTAAATTTTTAAATCTATCTAAAAAGCTGCCTATTGTCCTCATATTTAATTATTCATCGGCATAACTAGATAAATAAATGATTTATCACCTACCCCACTAACTATAAGCGGCTTACCTTGCCCGAAAAATGATAGTACTACACTGTCTGAGTGCACACTCTGTAAACAATCTATAATGAACCTGTGGTTTAAAGATATCTCTACTGTTTCACCCTCTAAAACACCTGTTATAGAGTCTACAGTCTCCCCAGCTTCACCATTTACAGTACTGACTGTTATTAATTTATTTTCAGCATCAGCTTTTATTGTTATTTTATTAAACTTATCTGAAAACACACCAGCCTTCTTAATTATCTGAGATAGATCATGTTTTAATACAGTAACACTTGTAACTGCTTCTTTTGGTATTATTTTTTGATAATCTGGAAAAGCTCCGTCTATTGTCCTTAGTGTTATATACATATCGTCTGTATATACAGAGAACTGGTCGTTATCTACTTGCACAGTTATATTATCACCCTCATCTAATTGCTCTAATATACTGAGTAAATCTTGTGTATTTTTTTGAGGTATAAGTATAGATAGGTCGTCTGTATTTATTATATTCTGATTAACTTTTTTCTCAGCTAACCTAAAAGAATCTGTAGCAACAAAAACTAATTGTTGCCCATCTTTCCATATATACAGACTTGATAACTCTGGCTTTATAACAGAGTGTGATACAGCATATAAAACAGACTTAATTCCATTTATTATATTCTTAACTTTTATATCTAGTTTTTCACCAGTATTTTGTTTAGGAATATTTGGAAAATCTGAATCATTTAATGTTTTAACTATAGTATTACCATTATCTAGTTTAATGTTTATACTACCGGCCTTTTTACTACTTATTGTTATCATGTTTGAATCTGAATATTTAATAGCATCAATAAGTAGTTTTGGATTAACTAAAAATGCACCATCTTGCATATCTGTAGCTGGTATAGTCATTTCTATACCAACCTCTAAGTTAGTTGCTTTAATTATTGTTTTACTATTAACTACCTCTATAAATATACCTTGTAAAGATTCTAGTGTAGCTGATTGGTTTGCCACACGCATTACCATATGTACAACTTTACTTAGTTTATTTTTGTCGCATGTGAATGAAATGTTTGTTTGCATAAGGTGTTAGTTATTTTTATTAATTTAAGTACTATACTCTATTAGGGGTGTTGATATGTGGAAAGTGGTTTAATTACCTTTAGTTTACTACATATTTAATGTTTTGTTTATGTGCATAATGTGTGTATATAATTTTAATAATTTGTTGATTACTATTCTATCTATGTATATCTAGTATTTAATGGTGACTTATTAAGTGTTTATCAACAATATTAACTTATGTATTTGTACATGTTATTCACAACTTATTATAAATCTCTAATAATTGTTCTTATCTGGTCTATTTCTTGCTGTAATACAAAATCGTCTTCAAGCATCTTACGTACCCTGTCACAAGAGTGTATAACAGTAGTATGGTCTCTACCACCAAGCTGCTCACCTATTGTTGGGTAGGAGATGCCAACATCTTCACGAAGTATATACATTATTATTTGTCTAGGTTTTACAACTTCTTTTTTACGAGTCTTTTCATAAATAATGGTTGGTGTGAGTGTATAGTAGTCTGCAACAATATCTACAACATCTTTAGGTGTTATGTTTTTTGTGGGTCTTATATTGTTTTGTATGATAGAGCGTATTTCAGGGAGTCTTAGATCACGACCTTTTGATTGTGTGGTAAGTACAATATTATTTACTATCCCCTCGATATCACGGATATTACCACGCAACTCTTTAGCGATTACCTCAATAGTTTTAGTATCTAATGTAAAATTATGTGCCGCTACCTTCTCTTTTAGTATAGCTATGCGTGAGTCAGTGTCTGGTGCTGGTATCTCAGTCACCATGCCCGAGCTGAACCTACCACGGAGTCTATCCTCAAGCCCTTTCATAGTGTTAGGGTGTTTATCTGAAGAGAAGATTATTTGTTTGTTGCTATCGTATAATGCATTAAATAAGTGGAACAACTCCTCTTGAGTTTTTTCTTTATCGGCTATAAATTGAACATCGTCTACTATCAGAACGTCATATTGACGGTATTTGTCTTTAAACTGTTTTGCCCTACCTGTTTGTACAGCTGTGGCATAATCTTGAGTAAACTTTTCAGAGCTTACATAGAACACCTTCTTGCTTGGATAAATTTGTTTAAACTTATTACCTAAGGCTTGTATTAAATGAGTCTTACCGTGACCTGTAGAGCCGTATACATACAAAGGGTTATATGTGAGGGCTGGGCTATTTAATACAGCCTGTGCCGCAGCATTAGCAAGTTGATTAAATGGGCCAACAACAAAAGTATCAAAAGTGTACCGTGGATTAAGGTTATCATTCTTGTCTACGTATAAGTTGTCTATAGGTAGTTGGCTTGTTGTCGGTATATTTTTCTGTAACTGGTCTTTTTGTGTTTTTTTCTTTTTACCAACCATCTTGCTTACTGTAAATTCTACATTACGTATTTCTGGGTCTATATCCCTTATGGTTTTTAAAATTAGCTTGTAGTATTTATCTTTTAACCAATCACGCATTATGCGAGTTGCTACACCTATATATACCACCCCATCTTCTTGTTTTAGTAAAATACTGTCTTTAAACCAAGTTTTAAAACTTGCCTCAGTTGTATCTTGTTGGATTTTTAATAGAACTGTATCCCATAGGTTACAATTAGGTGTGTTTGAATTTGTCATGCGCGCAGAGTTTGTTAGTTATTAAGTTATTAACAGTGTTATCCACAGATTTGCATTATACTAAAATAAAATGGATGCAACAAACCATAAATATGAGATAAAAGTAGAAAACTCTGTGGATAACCTGTGGGTATATGTTGATAAGTATATATGTATATAAAATAGTTAGTTGCTTTTATCTTTTTTTTGTGTAAAATACTCTGCAATGTCAACCAAAAGAACATATCAACCATCTAAGCGTAAAAGAGCTAAGAAACACGGTTTTTTATCAAGGTTAAAGTCTGCTGCTGGTAGAAGTCTTATACTTAGGCGACGTCGTCGAGGGCGTAAGCAGCTTGCTGTACCAACACATCGCAAGAATGGGTAGTGTGCAATCTAAATATCTTACCTTTAAAGAAGGAAATAAGTCTACTATAAGGACACCGTTTAAGGTGGTTGTAGTTGTATCTAAAAAAATAGCAAAACTGGCCACTGACAGGAATAAGCTCAAGCGTCAGGTTCGTGAATTATTTAAGAATGTATCTAAAAAAGGTATTGTATATACCAAAAAAGGTATTACAAATCTCTCATTTAAAGAGTTGAGTGCAGATGCCGATGAGTTAATTAATAAAATTGATTAAAGGTATTAAGTAAGGTATTATAGTCTCTAATGTTTATTACACTATTTAATACGGCTATATATGACCCGTTATACAATGGGTTAGTATTTTTAATAGGAATTGTGCCAATGGCAGACGTTGGTATTGCAGTAATTATACTTACAATACTTGTTAAGTTATTGCTCTTCCCACTCGCGCACAAGGTGGCACGTACACAAGTTGTAATAAAACGTATACAACCAGAAATAGACAAATTAAAAGAAAGTTTAAAAGACGATAAGCAAGCACAAACCATAAAGACACTTGCCTTATATAAAGAAAACAATATTAATCCACTATTTGGTTTTCTGGTTATATTAATACAGTTACCGATTATACTTGGCCTATATTGGGTCTTTTATAAAGGTGGCCTACCAAGTATTAATGTTGAGTTGTTATATAGTTTTGTAAATGAGCCAGAAGCAGTGAATATGATGTTTATAGGATTAGTAGCCATGGGCGGCAAGAGTATTATATTGGCATTATTAGCTGGTATAACACAGTTTATAAATATGTTAATAATAATGCCGCATGCACCTAAGGCTAAAGAAGGTGCAAAACCAAGTATAAAAGACGACTTGGCTAGGAGTATGCATATGCAGATGAAATATGTTATGCCAATCATTATTACAGTTGTAGCTTATACAATATCATCAGCTGTGGCACTATATTGGGTTACTAGTAATATATTTGCTATAGGGCAAGAGTTATTAGTGCGTAGACAAATAAAGAACGAAGAATAGGATGGTAGATATTAAGAAACATGTAGAGGATATAACCACTACCCTACTAGACAAACTAGGTATAATTCATAATGGAGTAGAAGAGAATAAAGTGTCTGGTCAGACACTTTATTGTATAAATGTTGACGCAGTAGAATCGGAATTCCTTATAGGAGAGAGAGATGACGTGCTACGAGCTATTAATATGTTAGTTAGCCGTATGTTAGAGAATAAGATTAACGAGCGCAACCGTATAACAATAGATGTTAACGACTATAAGAAAAAAAAGATAGATACTGTGGTAGAACACGCCAAGGCACAGGCAGATAAGGTTAAAGAGCTTAAGCATGAAGTAGAGCTGCAGCCAGCTAATGGCTATGAGCGTATGCTGGTACACGCTGCCCTGGCGGACGATGTGGAGCTAGAGACAGGCTCTATAGGAGAAGGAGCAGACCGCAGAGTTGTTATAAAGTTTGTTGGTTAGATTTTTATACAAGTTGTTGATCCTGGTGGATATAAGCTTGCTTTCAAATTGCACAGTTCTTTATCAGCAAATTTTTGATCACTGGCACGTGCAAACACCCATGGACCATCTTTTGTCGGTGTATCAGCCCTCATCTTTTTAATGGTGCATTTAATAGGTGAACTATTAGTATTCAAGGTCTTACATTGACTAACGCTACTATATATAGATAAACAACTTGTTCCACCGTCATTAGAGTAGCAGCCAAATGTTCTGTTTTGGCCACTTATCCTAAATAGAGATAATTTATCCCGAGCCTTTTTTAAAGAGATGTCTGTTATTGGTACACACCTAGCACCACCTTTAACAGACTGCTGACAAGAGGTTCGGTTATTAAACTTTCTTATAGACATTGCTCCGTCTTGTAAGACTACAGCTAAAAACCCGCCAGTAGATATATATGGGTTATTTGATAGATCATCTGGTGTGCCAGATACAGCCTTTTTAGGAGCTGGCGGTGCATCAAGCTGTATAGTACCACCTCCTAAGAACCCTAGTTCAGTTAATTGAGGATTTATGGTATTTAGCACCACAAATGTTGACAATAGCATTAATAGGCCAAATACGGCGTTTGTCATTCTAGTCTTACCCTTGCCTACATTACTTGCGTTATCTCGTGCGGTTATCATCTGTAGGCCACCCAACACAAACATGAATATGGCGAGCATGGCACCTATTTTTATAGATAAGCTAAAGACTGTGTTTAAAACACCTGTGGTAGAGCCTGTAAAGTCTGAGCCTGGAGTCCAGTTACTCAAAAACGGTATTTTAGTAAGTGGCTGAAACCCGACCTTTACAGATTCTCCTGCCGCTGCAATAAAGTTTGTGATGTCTAACATAATAGCTATATACTATAAGTCCTTAACTATTGCCCATAACGATTGGTCTGTCTTGTCTTTAAATGTTATGACAGAGTCTTTAACTTGTATGTCTATTATATCAAGGTTGGTAGCACCTGCCAACTCTAGTGCGTCTCCACTCTGGGCGTTAATGCGCCATAAACTATCATAGAAACCTACTTGCCCCTTGTACCATGAGTCTGGTAAAGTGCTAGAAGGTAATGAGTCGGGTACAGCACAATAAAATGTACTAGAGTCACCACCCCAAGCACACTTACTTGCTAGTGTCTTTGTAGATAGTGTTATTACAGTGTTGTCTACCAAGTTTTTTAAATATAGGTGTATACCATCGTTATCAACGGTTGAGTATAAGAGACTTTTAGCATCCTGAGATATGTTTGTTATTAAACTAGGGGCATCCTGTACTAGTGTTGTAAGTGTTGCCTTATTACTACCACCAGGCAGTAGATATGAATAGCCTGGTATGTTGTATGAAGCCTTTTGAGTTAATACCACGGATGCAGAAGTTGCCTGTAGCAGCCAACCCGAGAGGTTAGAGGTCCAAACAGTCTCTGGTTTTACATCATACGCCTTTACACTTTCGTGAGATATCTTTTTTAAAGTTATACCACGTGTCGCATTGGGTGTTGTGTAGTATATAGCGTTATCTGTTTGTGATACTTGTAGCACAGTGTCGTACAGAGTCTGTACCCTATCGTTTGATGTGTTTATAATTATAGGCGCTCCAACACTTTTAACAAGTAGTATAAAATTAGTATCAATAAAATATGATTTTATTAGGTTCGGTATGGTATCTGTGGTCATGTTTGTCGTCTCTCCATCTAGGGTGTTTTCAAGTAATGTGCCTGTTTTAGTGTCTATAAACAGTACAGAGTCATCTTCTGTTAAGTGTCCGGCTGTTGCGCTTTGGTGTAGTTGTAATAATGACCAAGACTCTGGTATATAAGCTTCTGTTGCTAATATGTTAGTCTCAAGGACTCCATCTTGATTCGTTACTGTTTCATTGGTTGATGTATTACTTACTACTGTGTCGCCATATGGTGTACCAAATACTGTTGTACTTGACTCGCTAGTTTGGCCACCTGTTGAGCCTGAGACCCTACCGCTGAGCTCTTGAGTTGTATTGTATAAGTCTAACTCAGAGGATTGACCAATAGACACCTCTTGCCTTATGATGTAGGCATACCATAAAGCAAGAGCAGTCAACATAGTTAGGATTACTATGGTTGTTATTATGTATATTTTTCGTTTTTCCATATTATATAAATTATCCTATTCTGAAGAACCAAATGGAGATTGATAATCTCCATTACCATAAGTATCGTTGTGTAATGACTCATAGTTTTTAAAGCGATATGCTGTGTGTGATGATTGTAAGAGTGCCTCAGGGTTTGTTATCTCTACAGATACACCGGCACCAACTTGTGCATCAGTTATTGTGATACTATCTACTCCAATATCTTGTATGTATTCCGCATTAAAGATATCCCACTTGTATGACAGGTTGCCTATACTTGGAGTGTTGAAGTAGTATGGGACAGCTAACACAGTGCGCTCTATAGATGACTCTTGTATGGTGGCTGCACCTAGTGCGTTGTAAGTGATGACACCTAACAGAGGTGATATGTTATATAATATAACCTCTGGCTCTGTAGAGTGTATCTTCACCCCGTTACTACCGAGGGTGCGGCCTGAGTTATCTAGTATATCTAAAGACAAGAAGTAGTCGTCGTATAGTTTAGGTGATGACGTTACTATAGTATTTCTGTTTGCACCAGATAGGTTCTTGAGGAATCGTCCATTTATGTACCACTTGTATATAAGGTTTGTAGCGTCTTGGTTACCTAGGTGAGGTATGGCAACAGCATGTATATTTGAGGAGTCTACAGGCAATGCCCTACCAAGGAAGTACTTAGGTGTTGATGTGTCAGCCTCCCATAGTATATCTACAGTGGTTGGCCTTATTTCAAGTGTTGTATTTGTTATGTTGCCTATTTGTGCCTTCACAGACGTAGCACTGCCAAGCCCAGGGGCGCTAAGGGATATCTTAGTTAGGCCTATACCCTCCTTGAAAAATACACCATTTAAATACCAAGAGATTGGCAGCCCTTGCAGCTCGTAGGAGTAACTTTGTAGGCTTATAGAGGTGGCTTCTCCTGGTTTTGGGTACTCTGGCACTGTTGAGATAGACACAGAGTTAAAACTTGCAGCCTCAACAACTGAGCTTGTGTTGAGTAATATAACAACAATACTTATAAATATATACCGCATGGGCTGATTATACCACTGTTTTAGGAGTAGATTTAGTGTTTTGTAAGCGTTGTTGCCTACGAGTTGTCTCAGCACTAGGCTTTATACCCATCTTACGAGCCCTAGTATTGGCCCCTCGTTTACCCTTGCCGTAGGCTACTCTTGCCATCTTTTTAGACCGCATTTTTATAAATCTTTTCCCTTTAGATACATCTTGCAGCTTGCCTTTGAGTTTAGCTGTACGTAATAAACCTTGTACAGAGTCTGGCACAACCCTGTCTGCCGCCCTAGATATAAGTATTTGAATTATGATAGTTAGTGTTATTGCCGGTATGTGACTTATGATAAGTTCACCAGCAACTGCAAGCATACGCCCATAACGTAGAGCGCTACTACCCTTAACTGTTAGTGCTCCATGTTCTATTAGTATCATACCGAAAACCAGTGCCGCTATTGCCGTAATAAGTGTGTCTGTATATCCAGGTGTTATGTACTGTATACCATCAAACATAAGAGCAAGAGATATCATCACCCACTTGGTGGTGTCGTTAATCTTGTACTGGGTTTGGTCAGACATATTATAGCTCTATAGAGTCTAAACTGCTCTCCGACATGCTCTCTTCAGAGAGTTCCTTCTTTGCTTTTTTAATTGCGAGTATCTGTGATGGGTCACTTGTGATTATCTGATCCTCTGTATAACTTGCTATAACCTTTATGGCCACATGCTTAAGTCCTGCGAAGAAGATACCCTCCCCCACAGCACTCTCTAGTAGTAGGTATTTTTCCTCATCAGAGAGCTTAAAGGTATCTTGTATTAAGTCTATAGAGGTTGGTGACTGCCGTAGGAGTATCTGTATAGAGGAGTTAGTAAGCATGGCCTTGCCATATTTAGAGCTTAGGAAGTCGGCCACATCTTGTGTAATAGTTGCCAACCCTAAGAAGTACTTACGGCCTCTCTTAGCTATGCCAAACAAGAATGATGCAGTGTCGTCACTCTTCATCATCCACCATGCCTCGTCTATTACCAGTAGGCGCTTTTTAAGCTCTTTACGTACAATGTTCCATATGTGGTGAGTGATTATATACATGGCCACAGGCTTCAACTCATCCTCCATGTCGCGCACAGAGAAGACCACGAGCTTCTTGTTCATAGATACATTGGTAGCTTGGTTTAAGAAGCCGCTCCAAGTACCCTCTGTGTACTTAGTAAGGCGCTGTACGAGGCTCTCTGATCCCTCCATACCTGATAGCACCAAGTGGAAGTCTGAGAGTATAGGAGGTTCTATGTTTGCGAAGTTACTATCAGGGCTAATATCTTTTAATGCATATGTCTCAGTGATGGCCTTGTCTATTATTGAGTCCTCCTCTGGTGATAAGCCGCCAAGCATGATACGGAATAGGCCTACTAATGTGATTATGTTGCTGCGTAGTACATCTGCAGGGTTCTCGTCCTCTCTTGGTATTGGTAGGTCAAATGGGTTTATGTGGTGCTCACTAGAGAGAGTGATGTTAAAGTATCGTCCACCAGTTGTTTCTGCTAGATATTCGTACTCTCTTTCAGGGTCTATTATTATTACATCTGCGTCAAACATTAGACTTCTCAAAATCTCTAGCTTCATCATGTAACTCTTGCCAGCACCAGACTTAGCGAATACTACAGAGTTATAGTTCTCTAAACTGAAGCGGTCAAACAATACTAAGCTAGAGTTATGCCTGTTTATACCATAAAGTATTCCACGGTCAGATGTTAGGTCAAATGAAACAAACGGGAAAAGACTTGAGAGAGGGTCAGAGTTTAGTTTGTTTCTTACGCCTAACTCGTCATTTGCTAAAGGTAATACACTTTTTAAACCTTGCTCTTGTTGGAATAGGGCTGGCTTAAGGTAGACAAGTCTAGCCTCAAGTATTGAGCGAATCTCTGTCTCTATCTTGTCTATTTCCTCTCTTGTATCACCGTATATTGTTATGTATAGACCAGCCTCAAATAACTTCTCCTGTGCTTGTTGGAGTCTGTCACGTAAGTACTCAAGGTCAGCGTAGGCTGTGTCTAGTTTAGGGTCTCTTACTAGGCCTTTATCCTCTCTTATGGAGATCTGGCTTTCTATCTCAGCTACTCTCTTTTGAAATTTGCGTAGTACCGTTGTGGTGTCTAATGGATGTATGTGTATTGCTATATCAAACATCTTGTCTAGATTAATTATCGGAGAAAACCACCCTGTGGTAAGAAAGCGAGGGTAAGATATAACAAAAAATGTACGTGCCATCTTCTCCCCCAATGAGAGGCTCTTAGAGGTTATCTGTAATGCAGACGGGGCGATTACATCTTGTAGCTCAAGTACTCCTTGCTGGTATATCTCTGCGGGCAGTACGGGCATTGCCCTATCGGTTCCTTGCTTGTCTTTATTCTTTTTTAATAAATCAAATATTCCCATAATAATTAAAAACTTTCACCTTGTTGCATTGGTTGGTCTAGCTCACCAGGGTTAAATATCTTGTATAAGAGCTCTATCACCTCCTCTGTACCTAACTGTACCGTACGTACGCCAGAGCGGACTAAACCTTGTTGCACTATAGATACTCTCTGTTCTAATTGTGACACATTCTCTGTAAAAGAAAAATCTTCTTTTACTTGTGGTTTTTTTGTACTCCACGGCATTTTGGATAGTGGCCCATCAGTTACTGATATTTTAGCAGGTGTATATGGTACTACTACGAAGAAGTGTTTCGTCATTATATTAGCAGCTTCTGTAAAGCTCTTAATAAATTCTATGTACTCTCTTATTTGTATACGCATTAGTTCGTCTACTGTTTCCTTGAGTCTCTCCTCTAGCGTTGCTATGTATGGTCTTATATCAAGCCTGCGAGATTGTATAGATATTTGTACAGAGAAGTCTAAAGAGTTAAGGAAGTTTTGAAATTGCATTATAAATGCATTTTGCTCATCTTCACTTTTAAGGGCAAAGTTTAAAGAGCTTGCCATAAGCACTGCCCTGAGTCCACCATTTTTTAATGTTACTACCCCGTCCCTTACCTCTTTAACAGGTACGAAGTTTTGAGATGGCTTTGTTTTTTTAGTTGTTCCTGGCATTATCTTTATTTATATACTATTGAGCACATTTTGCTCAGTTATACTCTTGGCGTGCTCGGCTCTTTTTACGTTTTCGTTGATGTCTAGACTCCACGCTAACTCCTTCATTTTACTGTCACTCATATTAGGTACCTCCACGTGGCTCGTAGCACGCCCCCCTAGTTCAGGCTCGTCTTTGTATACACGCTTCCTCTTGTGACTCCATAAGTATAACTTATTGCGTACAGAGTAGTAAAAGGCAGACTCTATTATGTTTATAAACGGTTGATTGTTAATTTTATAGAAAGAGAGCGTTAACGACAATGCTGCTACTGGTGCTATCAAAAGGTAATTTAGACCTGTCGGTATTGCCTGCAGTATTGCATAAGAGAGACCTAGCCCGCCTAATATATATATGAACTGCTTAAAAGTGAGGGGGCCTATTATCTTGTCTTCTACATCTTGGAATTGTGGTACTGGATATTGCATTATTACAGTATAACATCACTCCACCACTTGTTTCGTGTACTGTCCACTACCCTACTATTATTCCACACTCTCGTGGTATGGGTCGTTGTTTGCAACATACTTTTTAGGTGTATCAGGCTGGTATTCTTGTGGCTCTGTGGGTGCCCCAGTGAACTTAGTGATATCTATCTTGGGTTTTGCTTGAGAGTCTATGCTCTCAAGGGTGCTCTGTGACTCCCCTACCTCTGTGTGCAGTTTGTCTTGTATTGGTATGAGTACGATTTTTACTACAGAGTTAGATATCTCTGTAGCTTGTTGTGACGACAGACCCACCTTTTCTTGTATATTCTGCGCTAGCTCATCTATGTTTGTTATACCAAGTAGTCCCTTCATTATTTCATCTTCTAGTATCGTCCACTTATCTAAATGCAGTTTGTGTACATCTGCCAAGGCGCGCAGCTTGGCTTGTACATCTGCGTCTGTGACTGCGTCTTGTAGTACTTGCGGCAAGTTTGTGAAAGCGTCTTCTATTTGTTGTTTATTGGTTATACTCATATTCATTAAGTTTTTGATTCGTCTTCAGAAGATTCGGCTTTCTTTTTTGCCTCCTTATCTTTTCTCTCTTTTGCATCTTTATTTTTCTTAAGAGTGGCTAGTGTTTTAGCAATCTCCTTTAATTCTTCTTCGTCTTCTAGTTCTTTATCCGTTTTACCAAGGTTTTTCTTATTCTTCTCAGTCTTTTCTCTAAACTTTGCTTCTTGCTCATTAAGTTTGGTAAGTGATTTAATTAGATTGACCAACTCTCTGTCCAAGATTTTGCGCCTTGCGCCTTGCGCCTCGCTTAGTTCAACCTTCTTGGCTGCCACCTCGCGGCGTTTTGCATCAAGCTCTTTTTTTAGCACAGTTTTTTGTGATTTTAGCTTACCTTCTGCCTTGGTTTTAGCAGCCGCTGTTGTGGAGATATTTCTTTCTATTGTGTCTATAGATTTCAGTAGAGTGTCTATGGCAAGTATATTCCTATCTGTAGTGGCACGCTGTAGGTCTAGGTCTCTCTTTTCTAGAGCATGTTCTAGGCTTGCCAGACTCTGGTTTAATTCAGATATCTCATTAATAAGTCCTATCTGTTCGCTTAGCTCTTGTTCTGGTTTTATACCATCGTGGCGTTGTGCAACGTCGTCAAACTTCTTTCTGGTTTTTGATGTGATTCGCTCTTCGTCTATTAGGTTTTTCTTTATTCCGGCCTTTTGGTCCAAAACCTCTTTTTGTTGGTTCAACATCATATTATGTGTAGTTGAAGCACTATTGCTTGCTCTACGGCTCATGCTTGCTGCTGCAGTACGAGACTTAGAAAGTCTATCTTTATAGTTTTTGGTCTTGGTGACCAGGGCATCTTTTGCGATACTAACTTTTTGAGACTTTTCTTCAGAGCTTAGAGTGCCGTCTTTATATATGGATGCAATATCGGAAGCTGCTTCGTCTCGGAATCTTTCTAGTGTTGCCCCCTCTCCATCGCCCCTATCTTCTATTAGATTTCTAACAGTTTTTATCTTGGCTTCTTGCTGCTTCATCTCGCTGTCCATTTGTTGTGCTAGCTCGTTGTTGTTGGAATTCTTAGCTGCCTCTATACCATTCTTGAGCTTCTCTACTCTTGCTTGTGTTTGCTCTAAGACTTGGGCAGGGTCTCCTCCTGTACCCAAGGCATTCTCATGAGAGCCCATTTGTGTCATTGTGTCTGTAAGAGAGTCTATCTGCTCTTGGTTGGCTTGTGCTTTTGCGGCTGCTCTCTCCTCAGACTTCAGCATATCTTTACGAGACTCTGTGATACCTGCTGCGGCTAAGTCCTTGGCTATTTCGTCCCTTACAACCTTACCACTGGCCTTAAGTTGCGCTGCTTTTGCTTTATCTTTTTTATTAAGTAAGTCTGTAATACCACCCGTTTGCCCAGCCCCCATGCTTAAGCCAGCCTTGGACGCAAGGCCTTGAGCTGTCTTGCTGTTGCGAATATCGAAATTAGCTTTCTCTCCCTTAGCCATCATGCTCGCACCAAGTCTAGCTGCCCAAGCACGACCTTTTTTACCCTGACTGTCATAAGATTCAGCTCGGCCTGAGAGACCTTTCTGCATTGATGCGAATCCAGTACCAAGTGTTGCAAGTCCAATATAGCGCCCAGCACCCCCTAAGCCCTTTCCTAGAATCTTGCCTTGCTGGTTATTGGCAAACTTGTTCATAGCAAGACCTAGTCCACCCATAGAGCCTGCCACTTTAGTAGATAGGCTTGTAGATATGCGTATTGCTGCCCATAGTAAACCAATACCTATGAAGAAGAGTACAGCTGTCTCTACTAGTCCTGCCTGATTTGATACCTGGCCGCTTTGTTGTACTAAACCGCCTGTGCCTATAGCTGCAGATAATGATGTATGCAAGGTCATCATAATAACAGTGACGGCCCAGAGCAAAAGTAGCAGTGTAGGAGCTAAGATAGAGTTGTATATAAGGCCGTCACGCCAGTATATCCAATAATTCTTAATTGGTGGTATAAGCATGGCGGCGAAGGCTAATGGTGAGGTTATCAGCAGCATAAAGAGCACGACAACTCGGCCTATAAGCATAAATGACATCCTAAAGAACATAATTGCCGCTAAGAGTGTCATAATCATACTTAGAAGTATGTAGATTAGTGTAGTAAGAAGACTCTTACCTCCTGACGAGAAGGTGCTTTTTAAACCGTCTAGTATATTTTGCCACATACCACCTGTAAACTCTACGCCGCCCATGTTGTGTATAATTACCTCAGCTAGACCTGTTCCAACTGGTGTATCGCTAGGTATGACGGCGTTGTATATTTGTACAGACGCCCAATTAGATATGTCTATAGTAACCAAGGCGAAGAAAAAGCTAAAGTTAATAAGTATTGCTACTGCAAGTAGGTTTACAATCGTATGGTTAAAGTTTTTAGCGCGGCTTAATATCTTAGATATTGCTATGTATACAAAAGAGCCAATTATTAGTATGTTTGCTATATCTCGTATACTAGTCCACAGCAGCTTTATAGCGCCTGGGCCACCGTTAGAGGTTGCTAGAAATGGGCTTATATGCTGACTGAAGTTAAGTACTGTATAACTAAGTGTTGTATTAAATAACTCTGCGCCGGCCCAGAGTAGTAGGCCTGGTATGGATATAGCAAGTGCTACCATACCGGCACTTAAGGCTGTATCTGTTAATATGTCTAGTCCCTTTGTCCAGACAGTTACGGCAGCATATGTGATGTCTATACTAAACACAAACAGGTAGGCAAAAGATATAGAGGCCCATAGTTTGGCATACCCATAAGACTGTCTTAAGTAGCTTCTCAATCTATTTTTAAGCAAGGATAACTTCATATAGAGGTTATTGCTTTATCTGGTCTCTCCAGTTTGCTGGGTTGCACCAACCTTGCTCCCACTGTCTTGTTGTCTCGTCAATTAGAGAGTCCATGGTTGTTGTTATCTGAGAGTGCTGCTCTTGTGCTATGTATATGTCGGCCTCTTTATGCAACTTACCTGCCCTAACCAGTTGGTCTACTTGGCCAAGTACAAATCTTGTATTACCTGGTGTGTTAGACGTTGACAGGTTGAGTTGCAGACCGGCTAGTATGGACAGTGCATTAGTTGAGTCTGTGACAGATTGGCTAACTACACGTAGTAGAGGTAATATATTTTGAGCAATCTTGGTGAATGAGTTATTGTTGTGCCTCTCTAGAGTTGCAGTTACTGTCTTGCCTGCGGCGTTTGCCGTGATTACTATGTCACTGGTTGTGTCGTTTTCGTCAGCATTATTGTCTGCGTTAGGCTCAGTATTATCGCTTGATACGGCGGATCCGGTAATAGTACACTCAGTATTGGTACTAGCCCCAAAGTCAGTTGGGCGTATGTCTGCGCAAGCCAAGGCCACAGCCTCTTCTATAAGATCGAGCTTGGCTTGTGCCACGAGCCTGTCCCAACAAGCTCCTTCTCTTGCCTTAAGTGTCTCTGCTGTTTCCTCTAATTTATCTTTAGAGGACGACCGTGATGCGCCATAGGCTGTCTCAGTGGCTATGGCGCTTGTGAGTAGCCCAATGCCTGCTTGTGTATATTCTGCTTCTGTTTTGTCTGACGCATCTGACGCTATCTGGTCTACAAATGAAGCTGCGCCTCCAATAGAGTCAGTGATACCCTTTAGACCTCCCACACTTGTGAGTATTTGTGTGTGTATATTACTCATAAGAGAGCCCATTAACTCGTCTATCTCGTCAGCGCTCTCTGTCTGTCGATGGCCAGTAAGAGAGACGAAGTCTATAATATTTTTTATATTAGCCCCAGGTGTGGTTATTTCGCATCTTTCCTCATAAATACCATTACCTGCAGGTATTTGTTTACATGCCTTTGGAGACTTGTAACCCTCTCCCCAACCTAACTCTACATATTCGTCTTCAAGTTTATTATTTATATCGCGCTTCAGTTGCTCTTGGGCCATTACGTATACTGTTAGTGGGTTGTTCTGTGGCTCCAAGGCTTGCGCGAATGTATCTAAGTTAAACACCCCTTCGCCTCTTAAGAACGCTGTGTAATTATCCTTATCTTTATCTGGCACGGTGCACTTGTATTGGTCTTCGGGTTTACGTGTGGACCGAGCGTAGTCTCTTGCTAGTGTTGTGCGTACGTCTTGCCTGAAGGGCTCGCATATGTTTGCTGTCTTACTACCCTCCAGGCTATCTTTTACAACATTATCTGCTGTAGATTGCCTGAACTCCTCTTGGTTAGCCACAAAGGCGGATTCTCCATTATTCGTCTGATTAACCCAGTTAAAGGTGCTCTTGACCATAAAGGCTACCATCGTCTCTCGTATCCTGGCTACTACCCCATCAAGTATGCACTCTTTATAGAGGAGTATGTTTGTGTTAAGTGCCACAGCTTCTTCTGATACTGGTACAAATGGCCCCCTTGCATGTGCTAAGCCGACAGAGCCATACTTGCCCCCCTCACAGCCGTATAGGCCGTCATTGCTGAAATCTCCTGGTATTGATGAGCTATTGCCTACTAGTGGTAAGGTTGCTTCTCTTGCCTCTATATCCCCAGGTCTTATACTATCAGTATTTACTGTTGCCTGAGCATTTGTAAATACTGGAAATGCTAGTACAGTTAATATAACCATGTATACTATCTGGTTTGTTATAAGTGTCTTTATCATATAGTTATATTGTCTACTCCTTTAAGTATAAAGTATAGCTTTAACTTATTAAAAGCATCTGCTAATTCATTTTCCGCCTTAGTGAAGTTGCCTGTGCCTGCCAAGCTTGCTGCTGGGTCATCATAACCTTTGGCAAGTTCATTAAGTATAACAGAGAATTTGTACAGACTATTTATAATAGCTAAGTGTACTGCAGATACATCATTAGGTGCAGCTAAGGCCAAGGCGCCATCACCAGCTTGTTTGTATTTACTTGCTATAGTA
Source organism: Candidatus Kaiserbacteria bacterium (assembly GCA_027066795.1). Lineage (GTDB taxonomy): Bacteria > Patescibacteriota > Minisyncoccia > Phycocordibacterales > UBA2100 > S139-169. The sequence continues at coordinate 12,389 of JAMONA010000023.1, read as the reverse complement.
AGTAACGAGTCAAAATCCTCTTTAGAGTTATTTTGTATGGCTCTTGCATAGGTTGTAAGCTCGTACTCATCAAGTTCAAAAAGTGGCTTAACCGCGGCGTATAAATCTTGTCGGTACTCGAGTACGGTATTTTTATCAATCTTGGTATTAGTTTTAATGTCACTTGGTGTAAGTGGAGCATAGTCTAGTATGAACATGTATGCTGTCGCGTTTTTTACTATACTTGTGTTCGCCTCTTTAGAGTATGTTCCGTCTTGGTTTTGTTTTATGTATGGACCGAGCGTATTACGGGTTAGTATCTCTGTCTCGTTTAGGTCAGTGTTAGTAACTTTAGTAGTATCTGAAGCTGGTACATACAGTAATGAGTCCTCCCACCCCATAGTGCTTAAGTATGGTTTGTCTATTTTGTTGTTCTGAGCGACCTGACTTGATGGTTGCGTAGCATTGCTAGAGATATGGTTTTTTGTGTTTATATATAGAGCACCGCCAATCACTGTGATGCCAAAAATACTTCCAACCAGTAGTCTTTTGCTTAATATAAAGCCTTGATTCATAACAAGTAGTATAACACTGTTGTTACAGAGAGGGCATCAATATATCCCCACCCTCTCCCTTGGTGAAGGTGACGCCATATGCACCAAAGGTACTTGAAAAAGTAATAAACTTTTGGGCGAATTCTCCAACTACATCATTATAAGAGTATATTAGAGATACTGTTGCGGTATCGTCAGTAGTGGCTTGAGCAAGCATAAGCGAAGCTTCACCTACTTCTTTATATAACCTGATAAGTGCCTCGGATGTAGAGCTAAATCCTGGTGGCGGTGTAAGCTTAGATAGTGAGTCGGCAAGCTCTATATATTGGCTGCCAAGCCTTACTAAAGCATCTGTATTGCCATGTTTGCCCCTACCTGCTACGAAGTCGCTCATTATTTGTACTTGGTCGCCTGCTGTGCTAGTGAATTTTTTTACTAAGGTACCAAACGAGTTGCCATATATATGTATTTCGTCCTTTAATGGGTCGCTTTTAGTTTCTTGCTTTACTGACGGCTTTGCACTGGGCAGCCAACTCCAGATATCAATGAGGTTTGTTGTTGGAGGCGAAGGTGCATGCTCCACATCTGTTCTTTGGTCATTGTTAGAGGTGGCTTCGTCTGTTAGTACTCTGGGCACGTATTGAGCTTGCTTTATATTTGGAGAGTCTTGCCAGTCAGGCAGCTTATTGCTTGGTAAAGTGTTCTGTGGTGTTTTATTTGTCAGGGTTGAAGATTGAAATGCATTATACCTCTGTGGAGCGCTATTGTTAGCTATAAAAGCACTTTCTATTATAGGAGTCTCTGTATTACTACTCAAATATTGGCCAGCCAGCATCAGTGCGCTTATAATACAGACCGAGAGTATAAGGAGTGATGTTAGGCTTCCTCTGCTCATAGGTTATTGGCTTGAGCCCATCATTATCATTAGTAGTCCTGGGTGAACTATAAGCGGGAGTACACTCTCTAAGCAAAAATAAGCAGGGCCGGCGTTACCAAGTAGCCATTGTCCTGAGTGGCTTGGTGGGCCGAATGGGTATGTCTTGGTTACATTTGGACTCCATAAGTACTTGCCTCCACGAGGTGGGCCAAGTACTGTATATATAACAGTGTTAACACAAGGTATAATGGTGCCGATAGAGCCACCGAAATTTACAACGGCTTCAGCGCGTGGTGCTGACACAGTAGTACAAATTGCTACCAGTAGTAAAAGTTTTGCTAAGTGAGCCATTATAGTATTATACCATATCGGTGAGTACCCTAGATAGAGCCCCCCACTGCTCAAGAGTGAGTGTCTCAGCCCTTGCTTTTGCATCTATAGACAGTTTTTGTAGTACGTCAGGTGAGATACTGAGGTTATTTGTAAGCATTTTCCTTTTTTGGGAGAATCCGTGTTTCACAGCTTTAAAAAATTGTTCTTCAGATATACCGTATTCAATAAAAAACTCTTTAGACACATTACCTATATGTAGTATTGCGGAGTCGACCTTTGGGGCTGGGCTAAATAGCATTGCAGGTACCTTCTGTACGTATCTGGGTTTACCATATACTTTAACGCTCATGCTCAGGATACTCTCCTTACCATCATGAGCCACTATCCTTTGTGCTACCTCCTTTTGCACTAACAATGTCATACTCTTTGGTTGGTGGTCTGACTCTAAGAACATTCTTATTATTTCTCCGGTAATATAGTATGGGATGTTTGCCACGATTTTATACTCAGATAGAGTGAGACCATCGACAGGTTGCTCTGTAAAATCCGCGATGTCTTGGTTGAGTAATATGAGTTGGCCATCATCTAGCTGCTTAGCAAACTTGTCTTGCAGTATAGGTATCAGCTCGGTGTCCTTCTCCACACCAATAACTTTGGCTCCAGTGTCTAGCAGTACCTGCGTAAGTACTCCCTTGCCTGGTCCTATCTCTAGCACAGTGTCAGTACTCACTATTTCTGAGACCTCTACCATCTTGCGCACCACAGCAGGACTTTTTAAGAAGTTCTGCCCTAACGATTTTTTAGCTCTCATCATGTTTTAAATTATAATACCAGTAGCCAGTGTCGTTGTTTAGTTGTACCCATCCGTTATTTTTGTATATATCTTTCATTATAATCTTTTTTCTAGTTTTTATGTCGTAGAAGTCTCTATATGCTCCCGCTGTGTTTGTTAAAAAACCAACGGCACCACGCTCTACTAGGAAGTCTTGTATGGCGGTGAGTAATTTTGAGCCGAGTCCTTGCCCACTAAATTCCTTATGCATACCAAGGTTTTCTACATAATATCTAGGTGTCCGGCTATTGGGTAGGTTTCGGAGCCGTAGCGTTGCGTAGCCTAGCTCTCCGCCCATCTTTTCTCTAGAAAGACGGAAGTAGACACTTGAACCATTGTCGCCAATCTCTACGACAGCATCTTTTACAGATTGTGATTCTACTAACCTTTCCATTGGTAAAAGTGTACAGCTAGAAGTCTATTAAGTCTACCTTGCCAGACTCTCCTTGTGCTTCACTGGCTAATGCCCTTGCATCTTCTACATATCTAGGGTCTAGGTCATTTAAGAAGTGACTTGGTATGTTTGCTCGTTCGCTGCCGTATATAGTACGAGTAGCTGCATAGGTTAGGCATAGCTTTAGTCCGGCTCTTGTTATGGCCACGTAGAAGAGTCGTCGCTCTTCCTCTTCATCTACGTCACCGTCGCCCATTTTCTCGTGGGGAAAGAGCCCCTCCTCAAGCCCTGTTACAAATACATGGTCAAATTCAAGACCCTTACTGGCGTGCACGGTCATTAGCTTTACAGCGTTGTTGTCCTCAGCTAGCTCGTCTTGGTCTGTCGCAAGTGCAGCGTCTTGTAGTATGTGCTCTATACCCTCCATAGGCTCGCTGGCGTCGTACTTAGTTGCAAGTGAGACAAGCTCTTTAAGGTTCTCTAGGCGCTCTCGTTCCTCCTCCGTACCATTTTTATACTTAGCCTCCATACCACTTATTTTGATAATATGGGTAAAGGTCTCAGACGGCTTGGATAGTGCGGCGGTTTGTTTTATATCGGTAAGTAGGTTTTTAAATTTACGTACCTTTTCTTGTAGTGCAGGACTTAGGGACTCTTCTGTACCGTCTAGCATCTTTGTAAGTGACATCTTACCTATACCACGCGATGGAGTGCTGACTGCTCTGGTGACGTCTACAGTACTGTTTGGGTTAAGTGCAGCGCGTAGGTAGCTGAGCACATCTTTAACCTCCTTACGGTCGAAGAATTTGGTGCCAAGAACTTGGTACGGAGTACCTGAGTATAAGAATCGCTCCTCAAGTGTACGAGACTGGAAGTTGGCACGGTAGAGCACGGCTATCTCTCTAGGAGAGACGCCCTCATCAGATATTAACCTCTCGCACTCTCCTACTATGTAGCGTGCCTCGTCTCCAGCTGAGTATGCGCCGTAGACACTAATAAGTGAACCCTCCTCATTCTCTGTGAACAACTTTTTGTCTTTTCTGTTTACATTTTTAGTGATGATATCATTTGCGGCAGCTAAGATATTACTTGTAGAGCGATAGTTTTGCTCAAGAAGTATTGACTGCACATTATCAAACTCTTTTTCAAAGTGATTAATATTCTCTGGCTTGGCCTGCCTCCACGTGTATACACATTGGTCGCCATCTCCTACGACACATATGTTTTGCTTAGGTCCTACCAAGAGGCGCACGAGGTCGTATTGTACGGCATTTGTATCTTGGTACTCGTCTATGTGTATGTACTGCCATCTTTTTTGATACTTTTCTCTAACATCAGTATTATTTGCTAGTAAGTCATGGGTCTTTATTAACAGGTCATCAAAATCCAGTGAGCCCTCTTTCTTTAGTGCTTTCTCATACTCTTGCCAGCATTTTGCAGTTATCTCACCGTAGTAGCTACCGCCGTTTGCAGAGCCGGTGAATTCCTCTCGGCCTACATTGCTACCCTTGGCTTTAGATATTATACCAAGAATAGTCTTAGGCTCGTATTGTTTAGGGTCATAACCTAGCTTTACCAATGCATTTTTGATAGCCCTTAAGGAGTCTGCCCTGTCGAAGATGGTGAAGTTGCGTGGGATACCAAGCTCCACAGCATTTTCTCTTAAGATGTGTACTCCGAGTGAGTGAAATGTAGCCATAAAGGGCATTGCCATGCCACTACTTAAGGCATTTATGGGCCTGTTGATTTCAGTGTCTGCATTGAGCAAGTCTCGCATACGCTCGCGCATCTCCTTAGCTGCCTTATTGGTAAATGTTACAGCCAGTATGTTCTCCGGCGCAACACCGTTTTTAATTAAGTGCACTATTCGGTGTGTAATAGTACGTGTCTTCCCTGCTCCAGCACCAGCAACTATTAGTAGTGGACCCTCTGTGGTAGTCACAGCCTTAAGCTGCCTGCTATTAAGGTTTTGTAGGTGTGATGGTGTTAAGTTATCAGACATTGCGGTATTTTAGCACGGTGGTATATTTGAGCCTAATGACAGACTTTAAGATACAAGGTGGGAGGAAATTGAGTGGTAGTATTGTTACTAACACATCTAAAAATGGAGCGCTGGGCTTACTGTGTGCATCACTGATTAACAAGGGTACAACTACGCTACATGGCATACCACGTATAGAGGAGATACGACGTATGTTAGAGGTATTCAAGAGTCTCGATATAAAGGTGGAGGCACTTAGTGACACTTCACTAAAGATAACACCACCAAAACAATGGGATATAAGTAAAATAAACAGAGAGTCCGCAAGTCGTATGCGCTCTGTGCTTATGTTGCTCGGTGCCTTGGTGCATATTGATAAAGACTTTCGTCTGCCACACGCTGGCGGTTGTGACATGGGAGAGCGCACTATTGCGGCGCACAAGCATGGGCTTGAGGAACTAGGTGTGCATATCCTCACAGAGGAGGATGACTACCATGTAACAAATAGAGGACTCAAAGCAGCAGAAATAGTGATGTATGAGGCAAGTGACACAGCAGCCGAGAATTTAATAATAGCCGCTGCACTGACACCCGGTAAGACAATCATACGTTATGCACCACCCAACTACCAAGTGCAGGATGTTTGCCACCTTATGGAGACATTCGGAGTTAAGATTGATGGTGTGGGTACACATATACTTACCGTGCATGGTGTGGAGAGTATAGACATGGAGGCAGAGCACTATAATAGTGAGGACCCAATAGAGGCTATGGGGTTTGTTACAGCTGCCATTATGACTGGTTCGGAGCTTACAGTAGAGAGGTGCCCTATTAACTTCTTAGAGGTTGAGCTGCTTAAGCTTAAGTATATGGGTCTTAAATTTGACACTAGTGATAAGTATTTGGCTAAAAATGATAAGACAGAGCTAGTAGATATTACAGTGCACGCAGACAAGAGCGAGCTAAAGGCCCCTGAGAATAAGATACACCCACTACCCTACCCAGGGTTAAATGTAGACAACCTGCCTTACTTCGCCCCTATTGCGACTCAATCTGAAGGAGAGACACTCATACATGACTGGATGTGGGAGAGTAGAGCAATACACTTTACAGAGCTTAATAAGCTCGGCGCCAATGTACAATTGCTAGACCCGCACAGGGTTAAGGTTGTAGGTAAGACCGTGCTTAAGGGCGCACAAGTGGTGTGCCCGCCTGCATTACGGCCAGGCTTTATAATCTTTCTTGCTATGCTTGGTGCAGAGGGTGAGAGTATACTGCGCAATATATATACGATAGCTAGAGGCTATGAAGATTTAGCACAGAGGCTAAATGCTGTGGGAGCAAACATAGAGGTACTAGAGTAGTAAGTATTGACAAATTTAATAATAAGTGGTCTGGTATTGACTTTTGAGTTATACACAGTACAATATGCCAGCTGTTGACGATACATATATGTGCGTTACAGTTATAAATATACAAGAAACTGCCGCAAGGCTATACTGCAAGACTGGTTACGACTGCTAAGAAAGTAAAAAACACAATATATAAAACAGAAATTTACATACTCCTCAGTGGGTGTCTCTATATTTTTAGCCTTAGGGCTTGCATTACCCAGTCATGCTGACGCTGGTGTATTAGACACTATCTCTGCCCTATTTTCATATAAGGTTGAGTACACTACAGACAGCGGATATGACTCCCAGACAATCCCCTTGCCACGCGCAGCACGTAATATAGACCCTAACCCAGCAGTTGGAGGGGGCTTTATAGTAGTGCGTAACGGCTCTGCCTTAGTGGCCGAGAGCGGGCCAGAGGGAGGCGTAACAGAGTTTACTGAAGGTAAGACTACTGGAGGGCAAATAAGCATATACATAGTACGTGAGGGAGATAGCTTGGGTAGAATAGCTGAAACGTTCGGAGTGTCTATAAATACTATTAAATGGGCCAATGATATTAAGCGTGGCTCTACTATAAATATTGGGCAAAAGCTCGTTATACTACCTATGACAGGTATCAAATATACCATCAAGAGCGGTGGCTCTATAAGAGATGTTATTAAGAAATATGGAGGAAGCATAGAGGAGGCTGCAGAGTATAACGGAGTCGGGCCTGATGAAGACTTGGCCAAAGGTACGGTGGTTATAATCCCTAACGGAGAGATAGCTAGCCCTAAGCCTGTCGCGCGTGTAGCCCGGACTACAAGTCGTGCTCGTAACGTCTCTCGTGTAGATGCTACAGGTTACTTCGCCCACCCTCTTAACCAAGCTGGAGTGAAGACACAAAGGATACACGGTTACAATGCTGTAGACTTAGGAGCCCCAACAGGCACACCTATTATAGCTAGTGCTGCTGGTAGCGTAATACTTGCAAGAGCTGGTGGCTATAATGGCGGCTACGGGCGTTATACAATCATTAAACACCCTAACGGTACTCAGACGGTATATGCTCACATGAGTAAAAACATTAGCTGGACAGGCCAGAGCGTGACACAAGGGCAAGTGATTGGTTATGTAGGTAACACTGGGCGCTCTACAGGACCACATCTACACTTTGAGGTCCGTGGTGCTAGGAATCCGTTTTAATGGTACATAGTAGCAAATAGTGGTTTTAAACAAGTCTGCACTGCGAGATTCGTAGTGTGTTTTTTAATTTAACTAACTTCTACATAGAAAAGCTAGTGACCAGTACATTTTGAATGTTAGATATTGTTTAGTATACTGTTAGCTATGGAGAGAATAAGTCCGACTAAAGAGTATAAGTACTACCATGACCCAGAAGCCAGAGAGCAGTTATTTAACGAAGTTAAGGTTGTTGCTGAATATATACATGATCAAAAGATACCAAATATAATACTGCCTGACAGGAGTGCACGTAACTTTTATGTGCCTTTGTGGGAGTATTGGAAGACTGTATACCCCGACGACAAGAAGCCCAACATATATTTTACTAGTCCAGGTCCTCTTTTTAGCGGGTTCTTTTATGTAGAGCCTGAAGGGCCCGAAGGGCCTGATGTGGCTTATGATATGGATAATACGTATAAACACTTGGTACGAGATAGTGCACTACCTCTGCTTGTATATGATACATGTATGCATAGCGGCGACACTATACTTAAGATTAAAAAACGTTTTACAAATATGGGGTTTAATGATATAAGAATAGGTGTATCCAGCAAGAGTCATGGAGGTAATATCGTAGATATAGATCTTGTTGCATCTAGTGAGGCTCTAGTTAGGGGATGCTACCCCTTCGGTAAGGGGTCACTTGTACAGAGGCCTAGTGATGGAGGTGTATTAAGTACTAGAAATGACTATACATTTAGAGGTATTGAGAACGTTCAACGTGCTAAGGACGAGAGGGGTGAGATGAAGCGCATTATAGTTGATGGGTTAGCTAGGCAGTAACTAGATTTTTTATAGTATATTAAAAACCCCTACAATTGTAGGGGTTTTTAATTGGTTATAGAGTTTATATTGCTATTACACCATTTTAAGATCTATTGACACTCCAGATGGGAGTGAGATGTTAGTTAGTGCCTCCATTACCTTGGTTTCCGGCTGTAAGATGTCTATGAGTCTCTTGTGTACACGCATCTCAAACTGTTCTCGCGCGTCCTTGTGGACGAAGGTTGAGCGGTTTACGGTGTACTTCTTAATCTCGGTAGGCATCGGAATTGGGCCTCTTACCTCGGCATCGAAGCGCTTTGCTGTGTCTATAATCTGCTTTACAGATATATCCAACAGCTTGTGCTCGTAGGCTCGTACACGTATGCGTAGCTTGTCTACTTGCTTTTTACTTGTTGCCTTTTTTGTAGGCGCCTTCTTCTTTGTTTCTACCATGATTAATTATTTTTTAAATGTACAACTTATTGTGATAAGTAACTTACCACGGACTCCATACTCTTGCAATAGGTGTGCCCGTAAGGGCTACTAAAGTTGCTTATGCAACAACCTTAGTAACAACACCAGCACCTACTGTGCGACCTCCCTCGCGTACAGCGAAGCGCATCTTGTCCTCAAGTGCGATAGGGCCTACCAGCTTAACCTTAAAGGTTACAGTGTCTCCTGGCATTACCATCTCTGTACCCTCTGCAAGTGTTACCTCTCCTGTAACGTCTGTAGTTCGTACGTAGAATTGTGGCTTGTAACCAGTGAAGAATGGTGTGTGACGACCTCCCTCCTCTTTAGTAAGGATGTATACCTCAGCCTCAAACTCTGTGTGTGGAGTTATTGAACCCTTAGCAGCAAGTACTTGCCCTCGGTGTACATCGTCTTTCTTAGTACCTCTTAGTAGGATACCTGCGTTGTCTCCTGCAAGACCCTCTTGTAGGTTCTTGTTAAACATCTCTACACCTGTAACAGTTGTAAGTGATGTCTCTTTGATACCAACGATCTCTACCTCCTCTCCTACTGTTACCTTACCACGCTCTATGCGGCCTGTAACTACTGTACCACGCCCCTCTATTGAGAAGATGTCCTCTATAGGCATAAGGAATGGCTTGTCTAGCTCACGAGCTGGGATCTCAAACCACTCATCCATAGCTGTTGTAAGCTCTAGGATTTTCTCTACCCACTCGTCTTTCTCTGTTGCCTCTGCACCCTTAAGTGCTGAGCCACGTATAAACGGTGTGTTCTCGCCGTCGTACTTGTACTGAGTAAGAACCTCGCGGATCTCCTCCTCTACTAGCTCTATCATCTCCTCATCAACGTCTGGCATGTCTGTCTTGTTGATAAATACAATGATCTTAGGTACACCAACTTGCTTAGCAAGCAGGATGTGCTCACGAGTTTGTGGCATAAGGCCGTCTGTTGCTGCTACTACTAGTATAGCACCATCCATCTGTGCTGCTCCTGTAATCATGTTCTTGATGTAGTCGGCGTGGCCTGGTGCATCAATGTGAGCATAGTGACGAGTAGCTGTCTCGTACTCCTGGTGTGAAAGAGAAATGGTGATACCACGCTCCTTCTCCTCTGGGGCATTATCGATGTCGTCGATACTTGCCTTCTTTACGTTTTGCCCATCTAGGTGCAATGAGTTAAGGATTGCTGCAGTAAGCGTTGTTTTACCATGGTCTACGTGACCAAGTGTACCAACGTTAATGTGGTCCTTATCTCTATTAAATTCTTCTGCCATAATATTTATTTTTACTAATAATTAATAATATTTGCTGCTTAGTATCTGGGCAACCTTTGCTTAGCTCGCGAGAACGAGTGATAAACAAAAGTAACCGCCATACCCTGCAACTCTGGCGCATGCAATAAGCCATGCGTGCGATATATACTACCAAATAGCTCGTGATAGTCAAATAAAAACGCCTCCGAGTGGAGACGTTTTTATTATAGGTATTACTGTTAGGTAATAACTTACTTACGCATATCGTTGCGTAGTTTTTCTAGGTATTCTGAAGCTGCACCTTGACCCCCAAGGCCAAATGCAAGCCCGAACGCTAGTGAAAATGCCACTATCACACCTGTAAACAGCGTGTAGATAAATGATGCATCAACACCAAGCTGTGCGAATGCTGTAAGAGCACCCATCACCCATATTGCCCACTTGGCAAGATTGCCTATGAAGTTAGCTGACTCAACACCTGTTGCCTTAGCTGAGCCTGTGACGATGCTGTCTACAAACCTAGCCATAACAGCTGTTATTATTAAGATGACTGCGGCTAATACGACCTGCGGTAGTATTATACCTATTGCATCTTTCATAAATAGGGCTGCCTGCCCAAGACCTATAACATTTAATGAGAACATTAAGAAGACTATGATCACTAGCCATTTAACAAGCTCACCCATAAAGAATGGAGAGTTAAGCTTCATTCCTGCTTTTGTTAGTACCTCCTCTGCTCCCGCATAACGCAGTGCGTTATCAAGCTTGATAACCCTGAAAAGCTGAGTAATGATACGTGCTAGCACTACTCCTACTAGCCAACCTATGGCAAGGAAAAGTATTGCGCCTACGACATTTGGTACAAAGTTAACAAATGTACGGAATACATCTTGAAATGCATTCTGCAGTATGTCTGCCCACGTAGTAATTAACATAATTGTTTTTTTAAATTAAATCCGGATTTAATAATATTTAAGTTTCGACCTGTTTATATTATAACATCTACTTAGAGTATAGAGAGTCTATGCGGTGTATATTGTGTATATAACTAGAGACCTATACGATTTAGGAGTTTCTTGTGTGGGGTGTTGAATATATCACATATAAGCTTGTCTTTCATGTCTAGACGATACTTAAATTCATTAGAGGTGAATACAGCATAGCGCAAACTCTGCCCTAGCTCTGCCTCGGTAGCCCTTATTACACTTTCAAGTTGGCGATGTTTTATAGCATCACCGACTATTAATAAGTCTACTCTTGCTGCTGTGTCTTGTAAGAATACACCGGCCACTACTAAGGCCTTAATTCGGCCTGCCTTACGCATGCGTTTGGATAAGTCGCTGCCCTGCATACCAGAGACTTGGGTTAATAGTGCCCGCATTGCCTGCAAGTATTCAAAGTCTTTGTTAAGTTTAAACCCAGGTTTTGTCTTTTTTACTATCTTATCCCCGCTTTTGAGCTTTTTCACCTCCTCTGTATGACACTTAACCTTACTTAAGAAGCCGGATTGCTCTAGTATTTTAGCTTCTTTAGTTACGGTAGCCTTTAGTGTCTTGGTTTGGCGTACTATATCTGCTATATGTATGCACTCATCATCATTAGCTAAGAATAGACGCATAATCTTAATTCTCCCAGCAGAGCCAAATAATTTTGTTAAAGGGTCTTTCATGGCCATATTGGGGATATTATAGCATGTTAAGAAATACATACAAAAAGCGGCCCGTTAGGGCCGCTTTTGATCGCATTAGGTAAGTGTATTACTTAAGCTCTACAGTGGCACCTGCCTCCTCTAGCTTAGTCTTCCACTCCTCTGCCTCCTCTGCCTTAACCTCACTCTTAAGTGATGCTGGTGCAGATTCTACAAGGTCTTTAGCGTCTTTAAGTCCAAGACCTAATATGTCTTTAACTACCTTAATAACGGCAATCTTCTTCTCTCCGAAGCTTACAAGATTTACGTCAAAGTCACTCTTGTCTTCAGCTGCGGCTGCGTCACCGCCACCACCTGCTACTGCTACTGCAGCAGCTGACACACCGAAGCGCTCCTCAATAGCTTTAACTAGGCCGTTAAGCTCTAGTACGGTCATGCTCTCTATCTTTTCTATCATCTCTTTATACTCTGCTGGTACCTCTGCTGGAGTCTCTTCTGCAACCTCCTCTTTCTTCTCCTCAACAACTGGAGCTGCCTCCTCGGCCTTCTCCTCTGTTTTTGCCTCCTCTACTACTGGTGCCTCCTCCTTCACCTCAGCCTCTGCGGCTGCATCTTTTGACTTGTCTTCTGTCATAATAATTTAATTAATTTTTTAATAACCTACTCCTTTTTCTCTGCT
>JAMONA010000022.1 GCA_027066795.1 Candidatus Kaiserbacteria bacterium | reverse complement strand
CATCATTAATATACATGTTGAGCACATTATACCACCTCCAGACAAAACCAAATAAGCAATATCAACAGAGCCTTATAATAAATAGCCATGCATAAAAAAACCTTGTCGTATATCATATACGACAAGGTTAAATAGTGCATGAGACAAAACTTGTCTCATGCTGTGTTCGTTTATTCTAAGGCTTAGCATCCGGGAAACCCTTACTGTGGTAAGGGTGCCCTCGGTAGAAGCTCTTAGGATCATAGAGTTCGAACTCCCGCAGGAAATCGTCCTCATTATGAGGCCTTCCACCTGGGATTACCCTGTCAAGAGCCTTGGCCCTCGCATACAGACCCCTTGTGTCACAGAAGCCATCACCCCATACCAGCTCCCCAGCTGATCCAATCTCAGCTTGCAGCTGGTCTTGCAGATTTTTATAAACTAACAAAGGGTTCTCTTTGAAGTCATCTCTCGATGACTTCAAGAATATAACTTTTTGGCCATCTGGCCGGATTACCTCTCCTTTATTGTTTACTTTTAAAAGACCGGTCTCCTTCCCAGTGTAGTCAGAGAGCCGGACTTCTCTAGTCTTGGGGACGATAAGGAACGGCACCTTATCTCCCACACTCACCCCCTCTCTTTTCAACGAGGGACAATCACTACCCCACAAGGTAGCGGCCTTTTGTGTCCATACGTTAAAAGCCACGTCTGGCGTGTACTGGAAGAAGGTAATCACCCCCTCTTTCAGTACCGCTGTGAGGAGTGGGTCGGGTGTTTTAATCCCGTTCTGACACCACACTCTAGCGGTGTGGCCCGAAAACGGGCCACACCCTGTGGCCAACCGGTGGCTAGGGTGGTCGCCAACGTGCCAGGGAGTAAACTCCCAGTTACCGCCACATAGATTCACTTGACTCATTGTGGCATATGCTACTGCTGCACCTGTGGGTGCAGTTTTAATGTTATTATTTGTCATTTTTTTAAACCCCTCAGCCACTTGACTTCAACAGGGTCCTTCTATTTATTTGTATCGCATCTGTTTAAGTATTGATAAGTTTTATACTTACTCAACAGTACAAATAAAGCCGAATTTTTATGCCTCGGTCTCGAGCTGTTTAAGAGTCCCTCTCGTCAAGCGAGGGTTATGACTTGTGCCATCCCTGATGAAAAAGAGGGCCCTCATGTGAGGGTGACGTGCAAAACTTTAAAATGTCAAAGTACTTAACTGATTATGATTATACCACTTAGTAGGACTAATGTCAATATTTTATATGTTCTAGCAAGGTCTTTGCTTGACTCAGAGTAACTTATGAGTAACTATGCCAACACTAACCATGTGGTTAGTGTTCTTTTTAACTTTACGGAGGTTGCTACTAATGTTAACGATATCCAGGATCTTAGCCAGCATAGCTGGCTCTGCAATAACCTTCATCGGGGCAGTGCTCTTGGGGCGAGCAACTATAACTGGCGGCAGCCAATTTGCCGTGGCTGTCCAGAATATGTTGCATGAAGTCGCAACACCTATAGAGGTAGCTAGCGTCATTTTCTATATGTTTGTCCTACTTCTTATACAGTTTGGTGCAATAATATTGTGGCCGTCAAAATGACTACAAGGGTGTGCTAACTTTATAACGCACCCTTGACATAACACACACAGCCTTATATAGTATATATACAACTAAATAAAGGTAATTTTAATTCTGCTTAGTTGCAGAATTTTTTATTACTCATTATTTATTTGTAAAGAAATTATTTAAAAATTAATAGTAATTAACAAAAATACAATGTTTGATATTAAAACAATGACACTAGCCCTAGACGAACTAGAGCAAGAGCGTGGCATAAGCCGTAGCATAGTACTTAAGGCTATAGAGGAGGCCCTTGCCGCTGCATATAAGAAAGAGTACGGCAACAAAGGGCAGATTATACGCAGTGAGTTTAACCCTGAGACTGGAGACTTAGAATTTAAGCAAGTAAAAATAGTAGTAGACGACACCATGGTCTATGAGGACGAAGATGCTACAGAAGAGGAGCGAGAGAACAAGACACGCTTTAACGAGGAGCACCACATAATGCTCGACACTGCCAAGCTAATCAAGAAAGATGCAGAGCTAGACAATGAACTCGAGTTCCCTCTTGAGAGCAAGGAGGACTTTGGCCGCATAGCAGCCCAGACTGCCAAGCAGGTAGTAATGCAAAAAATCCGCGAGGCAGAGCGCACCAGCATGCTAGAGGAGTTTGGTGAGCGAGAGGGTGAGATAGTGACAGGTACCGTACAACGCTTCGAGAGAGGCAACTTATTTGTAGACCTTGGTAGAGCTACAGCTATAATACCTTATGAAGAGCAGATACCAGGAGAGAGGTACCGGCAAGGAGAGCGAGTACGTGCCTACCTATACGAGGTAGACGAGTCATCTCGTGGCTCATTTATTAAGCTGTCACGTGCACACCCACAATTCCTAGTACAGCTGTTCTCTCAAGAGGTGCCTGAGCTACAGAGCGGAGAGATAGAGGTAAAGGCCGTAGCTCGTGAGGCTGGAGCCCGCAGCAAGATAGCCATACATGCTGTTAATAATAACCTAGACCCAGTAGGAGCGATGGTAGGAGGCCGCGGAGTACGCGTGTCTACAGTTATGAGTGAGCTAGGCGGAGAGAAGATAGACGTTATAGAGTGGAGCGAGACACCAGAGCACTTTATAGAAGATGCTCTCTCACCCGCAGAGATACTAAATGTAACCATCAATGAGACTGAAGAGGGGGAGCCCCATGCAGACGTAGATGTACTAGAGGAGCAGCAGAGTCTAGCAATAGGCCGAGGTGGGCAAAATGTGCGCCTAGCTGCCAAGCTAACAGGCTACAAGATAGACATAAGGGCTATGGATGCCCCAGAGCAAGAGGCCGGTGACGATGTGGATAATGCAAGTGCGTAATGCACTGCTTACTATATAATGTAGTAAGCACGTAATTACAAAAATCGCATTATCAACAATTAATAAAATATATGAATAGTAAGACTTTCGGCGTAGTCGTAGGAGTTATTATAGCACTGGCAGTTGCCATGTTTGCAGGGTTATATATGTTGGGTCTATCAGGACAAGGCCACAACAGCTTTGACGATGGTTATACATCAAAATATGACAACATTGGTGATTATGACGAAGGGTACGTAGACTATTACGATGACGAGGCATTCTACTTTGATGATGGTGAAGCTTTTTATGAAGAGGACGACTCATACTACACCGACTACCTTGGAGAGTTTGATGACAATCTTGATATAGAATATTACGACTACTCAAATGAGCCGGGGCTTGAATAAACTTAACTTAATAATAATTAAACAAATAATAATATGGAAACAGAGCAAAACAACAACCAAAACAGCGGCCAGATGCCAACACCAAATATGGATGCAGACAAGCCAAGGGCCTTCGGCCCTGCTATAGGCATACTCATAGTCGTGGCACTACTTGTTATAGGCGGATTATACTTCTGGGGTTCATATTTAAATAACTCCATTGGCGATACTGGATACGACAGTGAGGCAACGAGCTTTCAAGTATTAGACACCACAGTAGACGAGTACTCTATGACAGACGAGGAGTTTGAGGCTCTTATAAACACTGGTGCAGACGTATCTGACCCGGCTGCCGGCGCAGCAGACGCAACTCTTGATGCTGCCCTAGATGACCTAGGGGACCTAGACAACTTAGACGCAGAGCTAGGTGCATTACAGCTAGAGCTATAAGCCAAGCACAACAACAAAAATAAAAGGCATAAAGAAAAGCCAGAGTTCGTCAATCTCTGGCTTTTTTGTTTGTGTGAGGCTTCCATACCTTAGCCTCACTTAGGAGCCTTTACTGCTCCACACCCCAATTACGGCCAGGGTCCAATTTCTTGTTACAACCGCGCCATTTGGCTTCGAGTCGCTTAGCCTGCTCGAGTCTTCTAGAAGAAGCCTTCACGGAGTTCACGGAGGCTACTGTTGTAACCTTTGGCTTTTGGATTGGCTTTTTTTGCGGTTCATGTGTTTGTATGTTCCGGCCCGCTGACACATTCGAGGCCACCAAGCCCCACATTGCCATATTTGCTCCATTCATTTTATATCCTCTCCTAATTTTAGGCACATTTATTACTCAAAGTACAACTTAACACCCGTGCCATTAAGTGTTAAAAGCAATTTACCATATATATTATGTCTATGCTAGCTCCATATATGCATAATTATTTGTAGAGGATGATTATATATGTTAATTTATAACCCATATGACAACATCAAAAAACAACACAACTTATAAAATTACAAAATTTACAGAACTTAAAGACACCAGCGAGGTAAGCATCACTGTAGAGGTATCTGCCGAGGCTTTTGCTAAGTATTATAAGCAGGCTCTTAAGCACTTTAGTAAAGCAGTAAAGGTCGGCGGTTTCCGTGCTGGCAAGGCTCCTGCCGATATGATACTGAAGCAAGTCGGTGAGCAAGCAGTACAAGAGGAGGCAGCAAACATGGCTCTAAAGGCCACATACCCAGAAGTATTAAAGGAGAAAGAGCTACTAATAATAGACGCCCCAGTAATAAACCTCTCCCCTATTAAGAGTGGCGAGGCTTTAGAATATACACTTACTGCACCAGTACCGCCTGTATTTAAAGCACCAGACTATAAAAAGCATTCTAAAAAGATATTTGGCACAAACATAGCCACAATAGTAACAGACAAAGAGGTAGAAGCCTCAACATTAGACCTAAGACGTAGGCGCAAGCAAATAGAGTTAGTACAGAAAAATATCGCCCCAGAGAAAGCCCAAACAGAGGCAGAGAAGACGGAGGAGAAAGACCTACCAGAGCTAGATGCTGAATTCTTAGAGACCCTAGGAGGCTTTAAGAGCTTAGACGAGTTCAAAGTACAACTAAAGGAGACTATAAAGAAAGACAAGGAGGCCAAAGAGCTTAACAAGCGTCGTGCAGAGTTTGTAGATGCGGTCGTAGACAATACCAAGATAGCCCTGCCAAATGTACTTATAAGCCACGAACTAGACCGTCTGCAAGCCCAGTTTGAGGGAGACCTGCAACAAGTAGGCTCAAACCTTAATGCGTACTTAAAGAGTATCGATAAGAGCCAAGAGGACTTCTTAGCTGAGCTAAAACCCCAGGCAGAGAAGCAAGCAAAGCTACAACTAATACTTAACAAGATAGCCGAGGAGGAGAAGCTAATACCAGAGGCAAAAGCCGTAGAGAGTGAGGTAAAGCACCTGCTAGAGCACCACAAAGACGCTAATGAGGACTCTGTAAGAGCATATGTAACAATGCAAATGCGCAACCAAATGGTCTTCAGCCTACTAGAGCAGCCAAGCAAGTAACCTCCAACTAACACATAGTTATTCATCCTCACTCATTGTCTTGTGGGGGCTATTTGGTATTATTACTTTATTATTATTGTAAATTGATATTATGCAAGAAGGACTAGCAGCAGGAACAATAGAGAGCGACTCGTATGATGTACTATGGGGTGATGATGACATGAAGTTGGCAGAGATGACAGACGAAGAATTGAGGCAGACCGCCGACGAGATGGCTAACCTGCCAGTCATAGACAATGACGGCAATGTCACAGAGGCCCAACCAGATACAGTGGATGATTCCAACGATGTGGCTGACATACTTAGTGGCGATGAGGGTGTCTCTAGGAGAAATTTCTTGCGTGGCGTTTTTGCAGCGGGGGCAGGCGCTGCCGCCTTGTCTGCGGTAGGCGTAGACTCTGCAGAGGCTGCCAAGAAATGCCGGCGTGGAGAAAAGTCACACTGGTACAAAGGCAGGCACTACTGTAGCCCAATAACCAGAGGCAAGGCGCCGGAGATGACTAAGTCTAATGTACGCAGGTGGTCTATTGAGCACGATAGGTACAGCAATATGGTTGCGCGAGGTAAGAAGCTCAGTGAAAAGCAATGCATACGATTCCAGTGGCTAGACAGGCGGTGGGAAGATGCATACAAGAAGGGTCTGACCTCACACAGACCACCATGGAGACGCAGACCTAACAGATTTAAGCACCTTAAAAAAGCATAATAAACACCCTAGTAACATATGAATCTAACAATAAATTTGCACAAGATAATAACCTTTATACTCACCGCAATATTGGTAATATCCGCAACAGTAGCTATCACACCAGCCGTTACACATGCCTTCGGTGGAGACAGTGGAGACGGCAGTAGCGAGGGCTGCGGAGGCTGCGGTGACGGAGGTTCTGACTTCGGCGGTGCGGACTTCGGCGGAGCAAATGGTGATGCAGACCCAGGAGGAGGCGACTACAATTATACCCCTTACATAAACCCAAGCATACGAGCAAGTTGTACACTCTCAGTGTTAGATTCATCTATAACTAACGGAGACAGCACTGTACTACAACTAAGGAGCACCGGAGCAACGACTGCTACAATAAACTACTCTGTGGGCGCAGTAGCTGTTAACTCTGATACCACTGTCTCTCCAACTTCTACCCGTACCTATACGGCCACTGTATATAGCGCAGCAGGATTCCCATCTAGGTGTACTGCACGGGTGACTGTAGCGGCAGCACCTGACCCAGCCCCTACTTGTACCATCTCTGCTAACCCAAGCACAATACATAGTGGCGGCAACACTACCCTCTCATGGAGCTCAAGCTATGCGACTAGTGCAACCATCAACAACGGCGTAGGCACAGTAGGTACTAGTGGCTCATATACTCTGTCAGACCTAACTAACGATAGCACTTACACCATAACGGTAACAGGACCAAATGGCTCAGCCATATGTAGAGCCGACGTATCTGTAACACAAACATCACAGACAACACCTCAGTGTAGTGTATGGATATCACCAACTACTGTAGACAACAACGGCCAAGCCACTCTACGGTGGAGCTCTAACAATGCAACAAGTATGTACATCTCTGGTATCGGCACTGTATCAAGCAACACTAACGGCTCACAAATATTCTATAACATAACAAGCGACCGCACCTTCACTTGTACAGCTCGGGACAATAACGGCAACGTAGACACAGACACCACACTTGTAAGAGTAAGAGCCCAGCAGTATAACGCACCTACTTGTACTATCTTCGCCAGCCCTATATCTGTGCCAGCAGGTGGAGACAGCACTATAACGTGGAGTACAACTGGTGCTCACTCAGTTAGCCTCTCTGGAGTAGGCTCAGTACCTATCAACGGCTCACGTACTCTATACAACCTTGGTACTACAAGTAACTATACTCTCACAGTGAGTGGCTATGGTGGCTCTACTACATGTACGCGTACTATAGGTGTCTACTCACCATACCAGCCGCCAGTTGTACCTCCTACTACCATACGACCCTCTTGCCAAATATACCCAGTATATGTAAATGGTAACAACTCAGCCAACGGAGGTGGTGCGATACTAAACTGGACAGCACAAAATGCCGCAAGCGCAACGCTTACCAACCACGGCAGTGTAAACAGGGTCAGTGGTACACAATTCGTAAGCCCAAATACATCTAAAACATATACCCTAACAGTATTTAACGACGGTTACAGAGCCTCCTGCTCTACTCACCTCACTGTTGCAGGACAAGCCATTACTCACTATACTCCCTCTAAGCATGTAGACTTGGTAAATGTACCCTATACTGGTGCTGAGGATTATGTATATCTACTAGCACTTATAGGCTTACTGTTAGCCACTGGTACTGTAGTGTTTGTACAACGTCGTCATATACTACCTCTCTCTTAGTATTTAACTAGCACAGGCTACCTTGGTATGCTAATATCCACATAATGATAAACTCACAATTAATACCTATGGTAGTAGAGCGCGGCGAATACGGCGAACGCTCTTACGATATATACTCAAGGATGCTTAAAGAGCGCATAGTCTTTATAACAGGCCCTATTGAAGACGGTATGGCCAACACTGTTATAGCTCAACTCCTCTTTCTTCAAGCACAAGACCCCAAGGCAGACATCCACTTGTACATCAACTCTCCTGGTGGCTCTGTAACAGCTGGTCTTGCTATACTAGACACTATCAATCATGTTAAGCCGGCAGTATCTACAATATGTGTAGGCCTTGCAGCTAGCATGGGCTCAGTACTACTCTCTGCAGGTGCACAGGGCAAGCGCTTTATACTGCCCAACTCCGAGGTGATGATCCACCAACCATGGGGAGGCGTGCAGGGGCAAGCAACAGATATTGAGATAACAGCCAAGCACATACTAAAAACACGCGACAGGCTTAACAAGATCCTAGCCAAAAACACAGGTAAGAAGCTAACACAAGTAGAAAAAGACGTAGACCGCGACTTCTTCATGAGCGCTCAAGAGGCACAGAAGTATGGGATTGTAGACAAGGTTTTGAAATAGAGGTTGACTTATAGTGCATATCGTGTTCTTATAGTTGCAGGTTAGCACGTTTTTTGTTAAAAAGTGAAATATTTTAGGAGGAATAAACAAATGTTTTCATTTCGGAAATCAGTGCAGCTACAGGCCGTGCTTGTAGCTGCACTGATATTCCTCTCTTTAGGGATACCCCTAAAGAGAGGAATGGAGAATGTCTCTCAAGAGATATTCTCTGATATTATCCTCTCTGATGGAGACACCACCAGAGATTAGCAACAAAAGCCCAGGAGCATGTACTGACCATACAGACTCCTGGGTATTTTTTACACCTACCATATTCCGCTCTTGCTCTACCCTATTGAAAAAGTAGTATCTAACTGCTATGATGGATGCTTAGGTTAGTCAATTATTCAAAAATACGCAGTACCGCTACCCTATTTTAACTTACTTGTATTAAAACTGTCACGATGAGCTACAACATAACTCAACAAAACTAATCATAGAGCTAGAATAGCAAGTGGTATTGTTTAATAACAATACAATATGTCAACAATCACGATATTACTCCTTGTAGGAGGGGTTGGTATAGCCGGTATAGCAGCTGGTTACTTCTTAAGGTGGGTTATAGCACTCGGGGCCAAAGGCTCTATGGAGATAAAGGTCCGTAAGATGGAGCTAGATGCCCAGAAAAAGGCACAAGAGATAGTAGAAGAAGCAGAGAAAGCGGCCGAGAGAGACGCTAAAGCCAAGCTCGCCGAGGTAAAAAAAGAGGAGGAGCAACTTAATAAAGACAAAGACCGTCTCGTACAAAAAGAGGAGAAACTAGAGAGTAAGCAGGCTACTGTAGATGCAGACGTAGAGGCACTGAAGAAAAAGGTGGAAGAGATACGAGAAATCCGCACCAAGTCTGAGGAGGCCCTTAGTGCCCGCACCGAGGAGCTAGCCAAGGCAGCCAAGCTACCGGTAGACGAAGCCCGAGAGGAGCTAATGCAGGCAGTAGAGAAAGACAGTGCCGAGAGCATTGTACAACGTATGCAAAAGCTAGAGGTGGCAGGTAAAGAGCAGATAGAGCGTAAGGCACAAGAGATACTAACAACAGCGATACACCGTATAGGCAACGCAATGCCAGCAGACGTAATCTCTACTAAGGTAGAGCTACCTAATGACGACCTTAAAGGCAAGATCATAGGTAAAGAGGGTCGCAACATTAAAGCATTTGAGCATGCAAGTGGAGTAGACGTAATAGTAGACGATACTCCAGGCACAATCACCATCTCTAGCTTTGACCCTATCCGCCGCCAGATAGCACGTACTGCCCTTGAGATGCTAATAGCAGACGGTCGTATACAGCCAGCCAAGATAGAGAAGGCTCTAAAAAAGGCAGCCGAGGAGATAGGCAAGATAACAAAAGAGGCCGGAGAGAAGGCAGCCTTCGAGGCTAAAGTAAAGGGTCTTGACCCGCGTATAATAGCTATACTTGGTAAGCTACACTTCCGTACTAGCTACGGGCAAAATGTACTCGCCCACTCTATAGAGATGGCTATACTCGCTGGACTCATAGCCACTGAGGTAGGTGCTGACCCAGAGATAGCAAGAGCTGGAGCCTTAGTACACGATATAGGCAAGGCAGTAGACCATGAGGTACAAGGCACACACGTTGAGATTGGCCGCCGCATATTACAAAAGTTTGGTGCAAGTAAAGAGATAGTACACGCCATGGAGGCGCACCATGAGGAGTACCCCTACGCCACAGCAGAGAGCTATATAGTACAAGTAGCAGACGCAATAAGTGGAGGCCGCCCAGGAGCAAGACGCGACACAATAGAGCAATACATACAGAGACTTGAAGACCTAGAGGCCATAGCCAACAACAACCCAGGAGTAGAGAAAAGCTACGCCATAGCTGCCGGCCGCGAGGTAAGAGTATTCGTAAACCCTAAGAAGGTAGACGACCTAGAGGCCTATAAACTAGCACGAGACATAGCCAAAGAGATAGAGAAAGAGATGGCCTACCCAGGAGAGATAAAGATAAATGTAATAAGAGAAACAAGGAGTATAGAGTACGCTAGGTAAGCACACCTCTGCCCTATTGCACAATATACGGCTTTATGTATACTTAAAGACATAGTTAATAGGGTGATTATCAATTAATAATAAACATAATTATGAACAAGTCAGATCTTATAGATGCAATGCGAGATGCTACAGGAGTAACTCGTGCAGATGCAGAGCGTGCAGTAGACGCATTTATCAACATTGTTACAGACACTCTTAAGAAGGGTGACCAAGTATCAATAGCTGGCCTTGGTATATTCGAGGCTAAGATGCGCGCAGCACGTACAGGACGTAACCCTCGCACAGGTGAGGCAATCCAAATCAAGGCTATGCGTGTACCTAAGTTCCGCGCAGCTAAGGCACTTAAAGACGCTGTTAAGTAATCTAAATTACTTAAAGCACAAAAAGAAAGAACCTCGATGTATTACATCGAGGTTCTTTCTTTTTGTGCGGGTGGGGAGAATCGAACTCCCGTCCTCTGCTTGGAAGGCAGACATTCTACCACTAAACTACACCCGCATTGGCATACCTGTGGTGGAGGTATAATACCAGAAATGCTATAATGCACAAATGCAAGAGCTCATAGTAACTTTAATAGCCACATTACAGGCGCTCACCCTACTCCTTGTAGCACAAGGCAACATGACGCCAGAGCTACAGACACAGATAAATGCAATTAACCAAACTGCCTCGATTACTGCAGTCGCTGCACCTAAGCCACTTAGCTTTACAACAATAAACCAACAAAAGTCCCCAGCAGTGATAAATATACTTTGCCGCGGCTCTGGCAATATACGCAGTGGCACTGCCAGTGCCGTTATAATCTCCCCTACTGGTTTAGTACTAA
This sequence comes from Candidatus Kaiserbacteria bacterium, assembly GCA_027066795.1. Taxonomy (GTDB): domain Bacteria; phylum Patescibacteriota; class Minisyncoccia; order Phycocordibacterales; family UBA2100; genus S139-169. Next base: position 116 of record JAMONA010000022.1, on the reverse strand, counting down.
CTAATGCTCATATGGCTCAGTACATGCTCTTAGAGCAGGCTACAGACGCACCTGTGAGCTGTACCATACGCACAGGCAGCCCAGCTAAGGCAGCTTATAAGGCAAGAGTGTTATAT
>JAMONA010000021.1 GCA_027066795.1 Candidatus Kaiserbacteria bacterium | reverse complement strand
AATGCGCTGTGCTGGAGATTCGTACAATTCCTCTTCTGGTAGGTAGTCAAGTAAGTAGTCTTGCACAGTGTTTGGGTCTATACTTGAGGGTATGTTTATTATTAAGTGTGGCACCAGAGACTGTTGAGCATCTATTATTAATACATTATCACCAGGCCGTGTCTCGTCTATCCAGAAGGCTTCGAGGTTTTTATAAGGGTACAGTCTTTCATTTATCGATATACCTCTAGTATTTATAGTATATGAATTTTCTATAGATTTCTGATTTGCAGAGAGGCCTAATGCTGATGCTGCTACTATTATGAGTAATGCAAACAAGCTGTTGCCTAGTAATATAGAGGCTATAGCTATAGATAGTACAACTAAACCTAGTGTCCAGTACCAGTCTGTACTCTTGTCACCTTTATGCTTGTGTTCATAAGCTTTCCACGTAAGTGTATTTTGTATAGTTTGTTCAGACATGTCTAGGGTGTTATATAGTTATTACAGCCTGTAGTATAACCGGGGATAGATGAGCCTTCTAAGCAAAATTTTATTGTAAAGTCTGTGCCAGTTAAGTTGGTAGAGTAGGTATATGAATATTCTGGGTGTAATGGGTCTTTTGGTACTTCGGTCATAGATTCAGATATTAGTAGCTCTTTCGATACTAGGTCTGTGCCATCTATTGCAGTACCGTTTGGTGATATTGGGAAGGTGTCGTTACTAGTCTGATAAAGTGCCAAGGCCTTCTCTAGGGCATTCATGTCACTCATACGTCGTACATCTCGGCTTTGTTGCTGTGTAATACCTAGACCTATGTAGGCAATTGCTATTATGAGTATAATTACAACTAGTATTATTAAAAGCTTTATAATAGTTACGCCTCTACTCATTTCCATAAGTATAGTATAGTAAATTTATTATAATATACCTAACAACTACACTAAGGCGTTGTTGATAAGTAACCAATATAAATAAGTTAATAAAGTGATACAAAACCATAATAAATATTTATTATGGTTTTGTATCTCATGCGGAGAGGACAGGATTCGAACCTGCGGTACCTTGCGGCACTCCGGTTTTCAAGACCGGTGCTTTCAACCACTCAGCCACCTCTCCGTGGGCGATAATAGCATATTTATAAAAATATGCGATACTCATAATCATGAAATACATAGGCATAGACTACGGCACTAAGAAGACTGGAATTGCATTTAGCGATGAGTCTGGTTCCTTAGCCTTTCCAAGAGAGGTGCTAGCTACAGACAAGTTTCTACCAAGTCTGGTAGCAGATATGATTGCCAGCGAGCAGGTGGAGAGTATTGTAATTGGAGAGTCGCGCACTCTTAAAGGAGGTCTTAATAGTGTTGCAGAGGATACGGTAGGTTTTATTAGCTCGCTCAAGGCGCTGGTTGTTGGTGTAGTGGAGGTGCATTATGAAGATGAGCGCTTTACTACTAAGCAGGCTAGGACTCTACCAAGCGAGCATACAGCCAGAGGGTTTTTAGCGAACAAACGTAAGGGTATATCTAAGGTTGCTGGTCTTGCAGACGCTCAAGCCGCTGCGATAATACTGCAATCTTTTTTAGACAAACGTAGGAATTTAAGTTAAACTTAATATATGAAAATTAAAGAAGAGATTACTTACGACGACTTTACTAAACTAGATATTCGTATAGGGCATATACTTGCAGCAGAGATGGTGCCAGATACCGATAAGCTTGTTAAGTGTACTATAGACTTTGGTGAGGAGGTAGGTGAAAGGACCATAGTATCTGGTATCAGAGAATGGTACGAGCCAGAACAATTGGTAGGCAAGAGGTTGCCATACTTGATTAATCTGGCGCCAAGAGAGCTAAGGGGTGTGACCAGTGAGGGTATGTTATTAGCCGCAGCACCAATAGATACTGATACGAAAGAACGCGGACTTGCACTCTTAGAGCTTGACGATGATACTCCATCAGGTACAACCATAGGCTAATATTATGTGGTGTAAATGTAAAGAGTGGGCCACAAAACATGCTACTGGCCGTTACGGACAACTGTGGTTGAGTGTGCTTTCTGTATCTGAGGCGATATTCTTACCAGTTCCAACGGATACATTTATGATGGGAATGTTGCTTATAGGTGAGAATAGGAAAAGGTGGGTATATTTTGCTACTATTACTATGGCGTCATCAGTTCTTGGTGCGGTCATAGGTTATTTCCTTGCTTTCTTTTTGTTTAATACATTTGGTCCAAGTTTTATAGAGTTATCTGGAGCAGGTGTACAGTTTAAAAAAGTTCAGGAGTTTTTAGATCATGGGATATTCATATTTACATTTATAGGCGCGGTGTCTCCAATACCGTATAAGCTTTTTGTATTAACCGCCGGTTTTATTAAGGCAAATTTCTTTATATTTCTAATTGCATCAATAATAGGTCGCTCTGTGCGGTTGTACTTAAGTGCTTGGCTTGTATATAAATACGGAGAA
>JAMONA010000020.1 GCA_027066795.1 Candidatus Kaiserbacteria bacterium | reverse complement strand
CATATAATTTCCATCTTCTTCCTCTTGTGACTCTGCGAGTAGCTTAATCCAGTGTGGTGAGTCTGTGTGGTCTTCACATGTTTCATCATTAAGTACATTGGCAGCATGTTCTCGGTGGTCACATGTGTTTTTGCTAGGGAAGAATTGGCTTATCCACCCGAATACAGAGCCATTAGATTTAGTGACACGACCCGTTTTATAATTCATGTGTGCTGCTAGTCCATACTGAGCCTCTCTATGCATGTCCTCTGTGCGTATCTGTACCTCTAAAAAGCCTCCGATGTCCGTCTTAACAGTTGTATGTATGCTCTGGTAACCGTTAAGCTTAGGGCTCGATATATAGTCTTTAATCCTACCTGGAGCAGGTGTCCATATCTTATGTGCAACACCGAATACTTTGTAACAATCGTCTACAGTACCTACTATGATACGCAGTGCCAGTATGTCGTTAATAAGTGTCTCGTCCCAATCTTTTGCTATAAGCTTTTTATATAGACTATATATACCTTTGACTCTTGTCTGTGTGCGGAAGTTGCGTATACCGTCTTTAGCTAGTTCAGTCCTTATGTCTTTTTGTGCCTTGTCTAGCCATTTTTTGGTCTCTGCCCTCCGTGTCTTTAGTATCTCAGCAACCTTACGGTACTCTGTGGGTATAGCGTACTGGAAGGACGCGTCTTCAAGGTCTTTCTGTAATATACTCATACCAAGACGGAAGGCTATCGGTGCGTATATCTCTAGTGTTTCTTTTGCTATGCGCTCTCGTTTATTTTCTGGTACAAATTGTAGTGTGCGTACGTTGTGTAGCCTGTCCATAAGTTTTATTATAAGAACTCGTATGTCTGTGGCTGTAGCAGCGAAGAACTTGCGGAGGCTCTCTACATGTCTATCAGTACCCTTATACCTCACGTCTCCAAGCTTAGTCACACCGTCTACCAGCATTGCTATCTCTTTGCTAAATTTTTCTTCGATGTCTGTTAGTTCAATATCGGTATCCTCCACGGTGTCATGGAGTAGTCCGGCACATACAATAGGTGCCTGCATACCTAACTCTGCCAAGTAGCCAGCTACTATGGCCACATGCTGAAAGTAGGGTGCTCCAGAGTATCTCTTTTGACCCTTGTGTGCTTGTTTAGAGAATTCGTATGCCTTGGTAACGAGAGCCTTATCTTGTTTAGTTCGTATTTCTGAGAGGTCTAATATCTCATTTATTGTCGGTATTTTAAAGTTGCTCATTACTGGCATAATAGCACAATACTTGGTATTATTGCCAGCAATGAGTGAAGCTATAAAGAAAAAGAGGATATTGACAGGTATACAACCGTCAGGGCGACCACATATTGGTAACTATTTTGGCATGATGAAGCAGGTAGTAGATATGCAAGACGAGTATGAGAGTTTCCCATTTATTGTAGACTATCACGCTCTTACTACTGTACGAGATAGGGAGGCGATGCGAGAAAATATACTTAACGCCGCTATAGACTTTTTAGCAATAGGTCTAGACCCTAAGAAGGCGACGCTTTTCCAGCAATCTAGAGTTAGTGCACATACAGAGCTTGGATGGATACTAAATTGTATAACCACAATGCCTTTCTTAATGAGAGCACACGCCTTTAAAGACGCACAAGAAGCCAAGAAAAAGGAGATTACAGTTGGCCTATTTGATTACCCGATACTTATGGCAGCAGACATTTTGTTATATGACGTAGACATAGTACCGGTAGGCAAAGACCAGCAGCAACATGTTGAAATTGCACGTGACATAGCAGAGAAGTTTAACAACACATTTGGTGAGACATTTAAATTACCTAAAGCACTTATTAAAGAGAGTGTGGCCGTGGTGCCTGGCACAGACGGCAACAAGATGAGCAAGAGTTATGGCAATACAATACCGCTATTTGCCAGCAGAGAGGAAATAGAGAAGGCCGTCATGAGTATCGTTACAAGCAACGACGGTGACATGCCAGAGAATGTGTACGCAATACATAAGTTATTTAAGAGCGAAGCAGAGCTGGCACCCATATATGAGCAGCACAAGGGCCGGTTTGGTGACTTAAAAAAAGTGTTGATAGAAGATATAGACGCATTTATAGCCCCAATGCGAGATAGGCGAGAGGAGATAGCTAAGGATATTGACGCAGTGAAAGAGATATTAGATAACGGTGCCAATATCGCGCGCGAGATTGCAGACACCAAGATGCAGCTCGTGCGCGAAAGACTTGGTGTAACATTATAGATTTAAAATTAATTAAATATTATGGCAGAAAAACAAGAGAGAGTACTAATAAAAGACCTAAAAGAGCATATAGGAGAAGATGTATTAATAAACGGCTGGGTAGACAAGGTCCGTGACCACGGCAAGGTCGCATTTATAGTACCTAGAGACAGGAGTGGTACTGTACAAGCGGTTGCGAGCAATGACTATAATGATACGGCGTTGCCTGAGGCACAGAAGTTGCATGAGCAATGGGTAGTAGAGATTGTCGGAGAGGTTAAAGAGCGCCCAGAGAAGATGAAGAAAGATGAGCTCAACGGTGAACTTGAACTAGGTATTAAAGAGGTGAGGGTTCTAAGCGAAGCTGCCGAGCTACCATTTGATATGGATGCAGAACTTAACTTAGATACAGCACTTGATAATAGGCCGCTTACTATGCGTACACAATCTGGTAGAGACATATTTAATGTTAATGCTACAATTATACAATCTTTTAGAGAGGCTTTGGTACATAATGACTTTACTGAGTTTCAGGCTCCGGCAATAGTCGGTGGTGATGCAGAGGGGGGTGCTGGAGTATTTAAGGTAGAGTATTTTAAAGACGGTGTTGCATACCTTGCATCAAGCCCACAATTATACAAGCAGATAATGGTTGGTGTATTTGAGAGGGTATTTACTACGACTAAAGTATTTAGGGCAGAGAAGTCAGCAACCACTAGGCACTTGAGCGAGTACACTACAATAGACTTTGAGATGGGATTTATTAAAGATCATCATGACATAATGAACATGCTTGAGACTGTAATACGTAACATAGTTAAGCGAGTAGGTGAAAAACATAAGGACACTCTTAAGAGATTTGATGTAGAGCTGCCAAAATTAGCTGATAGCATTCCACATATGAAACTTAGTGAGGCTCAAGAGATAATAACAAAAGAGACCGGAGAGAATTGTATAGGAGAGTCGGACCTAGAGCCTGGTCACGAGAGATTCTTGTGTGAGTACGCGTTGCGTGAGTTTGGTAGTGACTTTATGTTTATTACGCATTACCCAGTATCTAAGCGACCTTTTTACACATATGAAGACCAAGAGGATAAGGGGTTCACTAAGAGTTTTGACCTTTTGTTCAGGGGTGTAGAGATCACAACAGGAGGTCAGCGTGTACACGAGTATGCTAAATTGGTAGAGAATATTAAAAAGTGGGGTCTAGACACAGAGGCATTTAGCTATTATCTACAAGCGTTCAAGTACGGTATGCCAATGCATGGAGGTATAGGTATGGGCCTAGAGAGGTTAACACAGAAGATGCTAGGACTCTCAAATGTAAGAGAGACAAACCCTTTCCCAAGAGATATGAACCGCATAGACACGCTATTGTCTAAGGAGTCTAGTAAGGAAGAGTAATAGCTAAGGTTATTTATAAGTCGGCAATAAAAAAACCACCTAGGACATATGTCTTAGGTGGTGGTATTCGAGGTGGTGCTGATAATTTCGCTTCTAACTTAGCCTAAAGGCCTAGTCATTGAACGATGATCGAACACCACCTCAAAACTGAATGAGCTGCTTGAAGATCAGGAGGTCCAACAGGGGGCTGGGCGGCTGGATAGCCAGACCTCCTTCACTTCTTCAAGCCACAAGATATTAGTACAATACAGGTTACTTGTCAAGCAGTTTGGCAACGACTTCTTTTACATCATTACCATCGGCATTGCCAGCAAGCTCTTTCATAACAGCGCCCATCACTTGGCCCATCTTACTCATGTCACCAGCAGCATTCATCTCAGAGACTTTAGCTTCCGCAGCTTTAGTTATGTCTTCTATACTTGCAGAGGCAGGCAAGTACTCCTCAATTATTTCTAGCTCGCGCTGCTCTTTGTCTGCAAGCTCTTGGCGGCCACCTGCGGTAAATTGCTCTATAGAGTCCTTGCGTTGTTTAGATGCTCTTTTTATAACTTTAAGAGCGTCTGAGTCAGTAAGATCTTCACTTGGTGGGCGTTTTTGGGCTACAAGTTCATTAGTGAATGCAGCTAGTAAACTGCGGAGCACTGTTACTTTTTCGCCTTGTTTTGCACGCATAGCCTCTCTCATTGCCGTACGTATAGTATCTTTTATCATGTTCATATCTCAATTTACAGCTAATATAACTGTTATACTAACATAATATGCAACAGGACAACATGATTGCTTGGCACACAAGAGAAGTTGCCAGTATAATAAAAGCACTTAACACCAATCTTGATAAGGGTTTATCATCTATCCAGGCTGAAGTATTACAGAAGAAATTTGGTAAGAACTTATTAGAAAAAGGTGGTGAATTTAAGTTGTACAAGGGAGTACTAAAACAATTACTAGGTCCACTATCACTAATCTTAGTCATAGCCTTAGGTGTAACTGTCGCGTTATCTGCATATACAGATGCAATTGTTATATTTATCGCTCTTGCTATAAGTGTCGTGATAGGTGTTTTACAAGAGGGTAAGTCGGCTAAGATATTTGAGAGCTTGGCACGCTCTACTCGTACAAATGCAACGGTAGTACGTGATGGTATCAAGCAGGTAATAGACTCTGCGGAGCTTGTGCCAGGTGACATTGTACATATTAGCGGTGGGCACAAAGTACCAGCAGATATGAGGTTAGTAGAGAGTACTAACCTCAGCATAAATGAGTCATCTCTCACAGGAGAGTGGCGAGCTACAGCAAAGTCTACCGACACTCTAAAAGACGTAGACGCACCAGCAAATCAGCAAATAAATATAGCATTTATGGGCACTGTAGTATCTGAAGGATTTGGTGTAGGCATAATAGTGGCCACTGGTAAAGATGCTAAATTTGGAACTCTTGCAGGAGTAATGATTAGTTCAGAGAATACAGAGACATTATTAAGTAAGAGCATCAAAAGGCTTGCAAATAACATAATTGCAATTATAGGAGTAGTAATAGCGGCTATATTTGCTATAGGAATCTTACGTGGAGGTAGTGTAACAGAGATGCTTTTATTGTCTGTCGCTGTGGCTGTCGCGGCTATGCCAGAGGGGTTGCCAGCAGCCGTTACAGTAGTACTGGCTGTAAGTATGGAGGCGGTGATGCGCAAGGGTGGCTTAGTCAAGAATCTGCTTGCAGCAGAGACGCTTGGCACAGCCACAGTGATACTTACAGATAAGACAGGTACCCTTACTAAGGGCGTTATGGAGATGGCGCAGGTGCATACAATCATGGGTACAAATATACCAAGTGAGGTACATGGAGATACTATAGAAGTCTTAAAGATGGCGGTACTCGCGTCAGACGCATTTATAGACCCTGCGACAAGCTCAGGACAGGAGGTCGTGGTACAGGGCAGGCCACTAGAGAAGGCAATAGTGAGCGGGGCCTTACTGGCTGGTTTGCGTCAAGATGAGTTGTTTAAAGCTGGTAATAATAGGAAAGAGTTTTTACAATTTGAGGCGAGTCGTAGGTATGCAGTATCATTAAATGTATTCAAGTCTAAGACGAAGATGTATATAACAGGCTCTCCAGAGCACATAATGAGTCATGCAACACATTATCTTAAAGATGGGCAAAGGCTCAAGCTAACAGATGAGGTTAGAGAGGAATATAAACAAATACAAGACAGCCTTAGTAGTGAGGGTAAAAGGTTTACCGCTGTAGCGTATAGAGATAGTAGTGAGTCACTAATACCAAATGATGTAAAGAATCCAGAAGAGGGCGAGAGTCTTGGCTTTGTATTTGGTGGGCTGTTGTCATTCTCTGATGCCTTACGTGATGACGTTCATGAGGCAATATCTACTGCCAATAGGGCAGGACTTAAAGTTATAATGGTAACAGGAGACCATGGTGAGACAGCTAGGGCAATCGCTGGTGAAGCAGGACTTAATACGTCTAATCTTATTTTAGGTACAGATTTTGCTAATTTGGCAGATGAGGCGCTTGTACTAGCTGTAAACAACAACAATATTTTTGCTCGTATGCTGCCAGAGCAAAAGTTAAGGTTGGTAACCGTCTTGAAGGATCATGGGGAGATAGTCGCCATGACAGGAGACGGCGTTAATGATGCTCCCGCTCTGATAGCAGCTAGCATAGGTATAGCTCAAGGCAATGGGACGGACGTAGCAAAAGATGCATCAGATATGATATTAACAACAGGTAGCTTCTCTATCATAGTAACTGCTATCCGTGAGGGTAGGAGGGCACTATCTAATATGCGCAAGGTTGTCAGCTATTTACTTTCTACGAGTGCTAGTGGGATGATATTGATTGTTGGTAGTATGGTTGTCGGGCTGCAGCTACCACTACTGCCTGCTCAAATATTATGGGCAAATATTGTAGGCGGAGGCTTTATGAGCTTCCCGTTTGCATTTGAGCCTAGTGAGAAGGGTCTTATGGACCGTAAGCCTAAGAGAAATTTAAGTAGCAATACACTATTTGCTGGAGGTTTTGATAAGATGATTATATTTATAAGTCTTGCTACTGGAGGAATATTGTTTGCCCTATATGCAGTGCTTAATTATATGAATGTTGGTATAGACGAATTGCGTACCATTATGTTCGTTGCAATATCTCTTGATTCTATATTTTTAGCATTCTCCTTTAAGAATCTTAGAGAGCCAATATGGAGGACTGCATTGCTGTCTAATAAATATCTACTTGGCGGACTGATGATATCAGTATCACTTCTTGTTCTGGCACTGACCTGGTCGCCGATAATGTTGCTGCTATCTCTTGTACCAATTACAGTTATTAACGTACTGTTGTTAGCGTTACTTGGTATCTCTAACATAGTCGTAGTAGAGCTGGCCAAGCTTATTTTCACCCGTAAGTAATCTTGGTTGTGATATAATAGCAATATGCAAGTAACAGACTATATCGTTATTGGAGTGTTAGCACTGGTGTTTATAATTTTTAATGCTTTATTAGTTTGGTTCGTACTTAAGAGGGGTAGAGGTGATAGCTCACAAGATACACAACGAGAGCAGGCGCAAGTTGATGCTGCTGCGCAGCGCATGCAAGATGGTTTTGGTTTTTTGCAAAAAGAGCTACAAGACATGCGACAGACTTTCGACAATAAGCTAGGGGATAGCTCTAAAGAAATCAACGCATCAGTTAAGGCACAACTTAGTGAGAGTACCAAGATTGTAAGAGAGGTTACTGAGGGTCTTACTAAGTTAGGGGAGACTAATAAACAGGTCATAGGTTTCTCTGAGCAACTTAAGAACTTGAGTCAAGTATTGCAAAACCCTAAGCAACGTGGAGTTTTAGGAGAGTATTACCTAGAGACAGTATTACAGAATGTGCTACCGCCAGACAGCTATAAGGTACAGTATACTTTTCCAAGTGGAGAAATAGTCGACGCAGTTGTCTTTGTTAAAGATAAGATAGTACCAATAGACTCTAAGTTTTCATTAGAGAATTATAATAGGATGATAGACGCAGAGGGCGATGAGCGCAACAGACTAGAGAAGGCATTTGTTAATGACCTGAAGCTACGTATAAAAGAGACGAGTAAGTATATAAAGCCACAAGATGGCACAATGGAGTTTGCTTTTATGTTTATACCAAGTGAAGGTATATACTACGATTTACTGACTAACAAAATCGGTGGAGATGAGAACTTATTGCAAAAATCCGCAAGAGAGTACAAGGTAATAATTGTATCTCCAACATCATTTTTGGCTTACCTGCAGACAGTTATGCAGGGGCTCAAGGCTTTAGAAGTAGAGGAGAAGGCACAAGACATCATTAAAAATGTAAGTAAGCTGGCCAAGCACATTAGTAAATACGAAGAGTTATATGGTAAGTTGGGTAATACTCTTGGTACTGCTGTTAATCATTACAACGCTGGGTATAAAGAGCTAGGCAAGATAGATAAAGATGTATTTAAAATAAGTGGTGACGGGGCAGACATAAGCATTGAAACATTAGACAAGCCAAGATTAGAATAATTTGTTAATATATAAATATGAGCAAAAAGTGGGCCAACAAAATGCGGACTATATACATAAGTATTTTTTTATTAATAGTTGCGGCATTGTCAGTACCTAGTATATATGAGGCTATGAATAAGCCGCTTACTTGTTTTGATGGTTTACAAAACCAAGGAGAGACAGCGATAGACTTAGGTGGTCCATGTCATTATCTAAATGCTGCAGACCTAAAACCATTGAGTAATCATTGGTCGCGTTCATTTATGGTAATACCTGGCTTATATAGCTCGGTAGCATATGTAGAGAACCCTAATCCTGCTGCAGGCATCCGTAAGGTCTCATATGTCTTTAAGTTATATGATGAGAGAGGTATACTAATAGCAGATAGAGCAGGAGAGACATTTATACCGCCTGGTAAGGTTATACCAATATTTGAAGGCAATATACAAGTTGGTGGTAGATTGCCACAGTATACAACTTTTAAATTTATAGATGATTTAGTATGGGAGAAGATGCAAAGTACGCTAGCGGCTGAAGTCTTCGTAGAGGATAAATCTTTTAAAGAAATTGGAGGCTTGCCAAATCTCTCTGCAGAACTGCAGAACCGTGGAGTATATACCTTGCGTGATATAACTGTTGTGGCCACAGTGTTTGATAAGGTTGGCAATGCAATAGGTTCTTCTAGTACATTAGTAGACAGGCTACCTGCAGACTCTGCACGCAAGGTTGTGTTTACATGGCCTGAATCGTTCAAGGATTTTGTTGCTAAGATTGATATAGTACCTCTTTTGCCAGCTATAGACTCACTTTAGATATGGGGGGCAAAGGTATTTTTTATAAGATATTTATGGGGGTAGACCCGATGCTTATGCTCAGTGTAGTGTTTATTGCAGTTTTTGGCATATCAGCTATGAGCTCGCTTGATAATAATGTATTTGTTACCAAGCAATCTACATGGCTCATAATTGCGGCGCTTGTGTTTATTGTTTCTAGTTTTATAGACTACCGTTTTTTAAGACGTAGTACTATTGTGACTATTGTATATGCTGGAACAGCAGCAGTACTGGCTACTATGTTTATAATAGGTAGCTCTTTTCAAGGTGCTCAGTCATGGGTAGATTTTGGCTCTTTTGCTGTGCAACCAAGTGAGTTTGCTAAGTTAGCAACAATACTCATATTAGCTAAATACTTCTCCAGGAGGCATATGGAGATAGCTAGCATTAGGCATATAATAGTGTCTGGTGTGTACGCGTTTATTATATTCTTTTTGATACTCTTGCAGCCAGATTTTGGCTCTGCAATGATTATTGCATTTATATGGTTTGGGATGGTCTTAGCCTCAGGTATCTCTAAGAGGCATATTGCTGCATTATTTATAATGGCTTTGGTTGTTATAGCTGGTGCATGGCAGTTTGCTTTCCAAGATTATCAGAAGTCACGTATAGTATCTTTTATACACCCGCTGGCAGACATACAAGGTGTTGGTTACAACGCCTATCAATCTACTATTGCTGTAGGTTCTGGTGGGTTAATTGGCAAGGGGTTGGGTTACGGTACTCAGAGTAAGCTTAAATTTTTACCGGAGTATGAGACAGACTTTATATTTGCTGCCTATGCTGAGGAGTGGGGGTTTGCAGGTGTGATTATACTATTTATATTTTTCTCTATTATTATATGGCGGCTATTATATTTCGCCAGTAAGGGAGTTACAAATTTTGAGACTTTGTTTACGGTAGGTGTGGCATCATTATTTATTAGTCACTTTTTTGTTAATGTTGGTATGAATATAGGTCTACTACCAGTTACTGGGGTTACATTACCGTTTATGAGTTATGGAGGATCACACTTAGTAGCTGAGGCACTAGCCCTAGGAATAGTCACGGCGATGTACCGTTATAGTCGCACAGTCCACCCCGACCAGCTTAATAGAGAATTCTTAGGGGTTTAGTTACTCAGTAGTTTCTTCAGTCTTTGATTCTATGACTGGTGTTAGTAACGCATCTAACCCTGCCGTTATTACCTCAGTGCCTTTTTTAGCACCACAAGAGCTGTCTATCACTTTGCTATCTGCGTCTAGTAGTATCCAACTTGGTACGAAGTTACATTCTTCTCCAGTTATTGCTTGGAAGTCTAGTTGTGCATCATAACCCTGTGCTATGTCTGCCACCTCAAACCTCTTGCCGTCTTGTCCGTCTGTTACATTGGCAAATATATTAGCAGCTTCTTTGTACACATCCCAAATCTGTGTTTTGTACTTAGGCATTGCACTCTGGCAGTGCGGACAGAAGGTGCCGACTATAAAGATTACTGCTGGTTTACCTGATAGTCTCTCTAGAGCGCTGGCTTTATCTGTACTTGCTATTGTACCGAGGTCATTTATTTGTGATTGTGCTGTAGAACGCTCTTTATTATTAATCATTACTTGTGCTATAAGCCCTATCACTGCCACTATTGCTAGTCCTATTAATATGTTTTTCATAGTCGTATAATTATATTTATTGGTTAATTGTGTTATTGTAGCATATATGAATAATAACAAAAATAACGGATTTTACATATATGGTAAAAATCCTGTCACAGAGCTACTTAAAGGTAATTCAAAAAATGTAATGGAGGTGGTGTTTGTAGATTTCGGTAAAGATAATAATACAGATAAGCACGACTTTTCAGAAATTATACAGGCTGTTAAGCATGCTAAAATTTCGACAAGATATCTGAGCAAAAAAGAAGCAGAGCTACTAGTCGGAGAGGGTGTACGAACACAGAGAGTCCTAGCTAAGTTAAAGACTTTTAAGTATTTAGATTTTAAAGACTGGAAAGATAGCTTCAAAAAAAACTCAGTAGAAGATAGTCTCGTACTTATCTTAGATAAGATAGAGGACCCACAGAACTTCGGTGCAATAGTTCGTAGCGCAGGTGCCGCTGGTGTGAGTGCTGTGTTTGTGGCTAACGCAAGTCAGGCACCAGTGACGGCTACCGTATTTAAGACATCAGCTGGGGTTGTCACTAAGGTTCCTATAGTACAAGTAGCAAATATTAGTGATACTTTAGAAAAGTTAAAAGACTTAGGATTTTGGAATTATGGAGTAGATTTAGTAGAGGCTGACAATGAGTTGGAGGAGAAGTATCCAAAGGTCAGCAAGTCAATGTGGGATCAAGAGTTTGATAATAAGACAGCGCTTGTGGTGGGGGCAGAGGGGAGTGGGCTTAGTAGAATAGCCAAAGAGCATTGCGATTTCTTGGTGCATATACCTATGGAGGGCGGAGTAGAATCACTAAATGTGTCTGTTGCAGCAGCACTAACAATGTACGAGTGGCGCCGGCATATTGCAAAAAAGAAATAAAAGAATATACTACAGCCAATGTTAAACAGTATGTTGAAATTGCGACTCACTGCACTAGGGTTACTTATACTAGGGGCTAGTATTGGCTGGTTTGTATTTAGTACACAGCAGGCTGTGGATAGCGAATATAAGTTTAAGCTTGGGCTAGACCTTTCTGGAGGCACACAACTTTTATATAAGGCTAATACAGAGGTGCTGCCAGAGACAGACCGCAAGAGCTCTATGCAAGCCCTAAGAGATACTATTGAGCGTAGAGTAAATGTATTCGGAGTTGCTGAACCACTAGTGCAGACGCAAGTCGGTGGTGGTCAAGACAGGCTTATAGTTGAGTTGCCAGGAGTCACAGACACGCAAGAGGCTATAGACATGCTAGGCCGGACGCCAGTATTGGAGTTTAAGCTGCAAAGTATTAATGACGAAGGATTAACATTTGACTCAACAGGCCTTACAGGTAAATACCTTAAGCGGGCATCATTACAGTTTACGTCTGGCAATAACGGGGGTCTGGCTAATGAGCCTACAGTGTCACTACAATTTAATAAAGAAGGTAGTGATTTATTTGCTAAAATTACAAGGGATAACACAGGTAAGGTCTTAGGTATCTTCTTAGACGGAGTGCCAATAAGTACACCTGTTATCAATGAGGAAATACCTAATGGCGAGGCAATAGTGAGTGGTAACTTTACTCCAGAAGAAGCGCGCACGCTTGTGCGCGACCTTAACTATGGTGCATTACCAGTAGCAATAGAGCTATTGAGCGCACAGACTATTGGTGCGAGCCTTGGTGCCGAGGCAGTAGAGCGTGGTGTAGTGGCAGGTGGGTTAGGTCTTTCA